>JBFZAX010000026.1:0-3234 GCA_041308805.1 Candidatus Omnitrophota bacterium
CTCGATGTTTTAGAGGCGATGGGCGTCGGGATCCGCGTCCAGGAAGCCAAGAGAACAGTGTCCGTCAATGGGGCAGGGGAGTGGAGTTCTTCTCGGCCTGAGCTCGATATGAGAGAATCCGGCACGAGTTGTCGTCTTTTGTTAGGCCTTTTGGCCGCACGCGGACTTTCTGTCAGGGTCACGGGCGCTCCTTCATTGGCCCGCCGGCCCATGCGCCGGGTGTTGGAGCCGTTGCGTTTGATGGGGGCTTGCCTCAAGGCCAAAAAGAAAAAAGGCGAGGAGGTTCTGCCGATCGATATCCTGCCATCGAATCTTCGCGGCATTGATTGGACGCAGAAGATCCCCAGCGCCCAGGTCAAATCCGCTGTCTTGCTGGCTGGCCTTTTTGCGCAGGGACCCACGAGAGTCTATGAGCCCGCTCCTTCCCGCGATCACACCGAACGGATGCTGAAGGCTTTTGGAGCGGATATTTCGGTTTCGAAAGGTGAGATCGTCTTGCGCTCTTGCGCGCTGCGGTCGCCGGGTTCGATCGAAGTTCCCGCGGATATCTCCAGCGCCGCATTTTTCCTGGTCTTGGGCGCCATCATCCCCGGATCTGATATCCTGTTAAGACGTGTCGGCGTCAATCCTACGCGGTCAGGTGCCTTGCATGTTTTGAAGAGGATGGGCGCCCGTATCACCGTGACGAACCAGGAGGACCGTTTTGAGCCGGTGGCAGATATCCGCATCAGGACAAGCGAATTGAAGGGGACGGTCATCAGGGGGGCCGAGATCCCTTCTCTGGTGGATGAGCTTCCGGTTTTAATGGTGGCAGCGGCTCGGGCCAAGGGAATGACCGTGATAGAAGGGGCGCAGGAGCTTCGCGTGAAGGAAACGGACAGGATACGGTCAATGGTCTCCAATCTGGCAAAACTCGGTGTTAACGTTAGAGTTAAGTCTTTGAAAAAAACAGAGAATATCTTGATCCGAGGTTCTGCTATCTTCCGGCCGGCGCGTCTAAAGAGCTTTGGGGACCATCGGACGGCGATGAGCATGATGGTAGCTTCTTGCGCGACCGGCGGCCCTTGCTCCCTGGATGACGTCTCCTGCGTTTCAAAGTCTTTCCCCGAATTCGTGGATATCCTGAGCCATCTTTTTGATTGATAAGGAGTTTGGCTCCAGAAAGAACACGGCGTCTCGATGGTTTAAGATAATTAAAATTGGTTGACACGATAAAAGCCGTTTGGTATATTTTATAAGTCGCTTTTAACCGTCTTTCTCTTTAAGCCTATGGACATCTTTACCATGAAATTCCCCCGCAAAGCATTGAATTACGTTTATGGCCTTTTCTCCAATGATATGGGTATCGACCTTGGGACAGCCACGACTCTGGTTTTTGTCAAGGGGGAAGGGATCGTCCTGTGCGAGCCATCGGTGGTGGCGCTGAAAAAAGGCGCGACCTCGAACAGGGTATTGGCGGTAGGGGATGAGGCGAAGAAGATGTTGGGCCGCACACCGGGCAATATCCTGGCTATCCGGCCCATGAAAGACGGCGTCATCGCGGACTTCGACATCACCGAAGCGATGTTGCGTTATTTTATCAAGAAGGTCCATCGCCGCCGCGTCCTGGTGAGCCCGCGGATGGTCATCGCGATTCCCTCAGGTATTACGGAAGTCGAACGCCGGGCCGTCAAAGATTCAGCCATGCACGCCGGAGCCCGCGAGGTCCATCTGGTTGAAGAGCCTTTGGCCGCGGCGATCGGCGTGGGGTTGCCGATCCATGAGCCTGCCGGCAACATGATCATCGATATCGGCGGCGGGACGACCGAGGTGGCTGTCATCTCTTTGGCGGGGATCGTCTTTTCACGTTCTATCCGCATCGCGGGCGATGAGCTCGATCTCGCGGTCGTTGAATATCTCAAGAAGAACTATAACCTGATGATCGGCGAGCGTACCGCGGAGGAGATCAAGATCAAGATCGGATCCGCCTACCCCTTGGAAGAAGAGTTGAGCCTGGAAGTGCGCGGAAGGGACCTCGTGGCGGGCCTGCCGAAGATGGTCACTATCACTTCCGAAGAGATCCGTGACGCGATCTCCGAGCCGGTGCGGGCGATCGTGGACGTCGCCAAGATCGCGCTCGAACGCACGCCGCCTGAATTGGCCTCTGATCTCATTGACCGCGGCATCGTCCTTGCCGGCGGCGGGTCCCTTCTTAAGGGGCTGGACCGGCTGGTCGCGGAGGAGACAGGGCTTCCGGTGCATGTGGCGGATGACCCTGTCACCGCCGTTGCCAACGGGACCGGTAAGATCCTTGAGCTGGACAGCAGATTCCTGCGGGATGTCACGGTCTTGACGAAGATGGAAGAGATTTAGTGAGGCCATGACTTACGCGACCGAAGGGAGCGTAAGTCATGAGGCCGAACTAATCCCGACGAATGCGCAAAAATTTTCTCTGAAAATTTTTGCAGCGGTTATGAGTCGGGAATTCGTCTGACCACCGATTTTATCGCTGATAACCCCTTCCGCGCCCAAGAGCCTTTCGTTGTGTTTCTTCCCAAAAGAAAACTTATAGCTTTTCTGTTCTTTTGTTGTTTAGCCCTCCTGATCCTCGCCCTTTCCTTCAAAGAAGCCCCTTATACCTTGCGCACGGTCACCCTGGACGCCGCCAAATGGCCGCTGATGGTGACGACGTTCCTCGCTCACGAGGCGCGGGCGCTCTTCTTTTTCCATCGAAGCTACTGGCAGAATATGCGGCTGCGCGAAGAGGTGGCGCGGCTGACATCTGAATCGTTGCAGCGCTCCCGTGACGACGCGGAATTGGACCGGCTGCGGGAATTGCTGGGTCACAAGCAGAGCGTTTCCTTTCAGACGCTGACCGCCCGGGTGATCGGCAAGGACTTTGGGGCGGTGAAATCCTATCTGATCCTTGATAAGGGCAGCGCGGACGGCGTGGAGAAGTACACGCCTGTCCTCACCGCCCGGGGTCTGGTCGGCAAGGTCATCGAGACCGGCCGGCGCGCGAGCCGCGTCATCCTGATGAACGACCCTGACCTTTCGGTGCCGGCGCAGAACCTGCGCAGCCGCGAACAGGGCTTGGTGTCGGGCGCGCTCGACGGACGCTGCAAGCTGCGTTTCCTGGACCTCGACAGCGACGTCCAGGAGGGCGATGTCGTCGTCACCAGCGGGTTGAACATGACTTTTCCGCAGGGGATCGTCCTGGGGAAGGTTAAATGGATCGGCGTCGAATCGTCGGGT
>JBFZAX010000027.1:0-7898 GCA_041308805.1 Candidatus Omnitrophota bacterium
TTCGATGTAGGGAACAGGCATGCCTGTTCCCTACATTTTGCATAGGCATCATCTCACATGACGTAGGGAACGGTCTTGAGACCGTTCCCTACGCGATCATCAAAGAGGAGGGGGTATGTTCGATCTGTTGTATTTGGCGCCCATGGGGTCGCTCTTGGCGCTGGGGTTTGCCGCGTATCTGGCGTTTTCCGTCATGAAGAAGGACGAAGGAACGCCGATTATGAGAGAGATCGCCCAGGCGGTCAAAGAGGGCGCGGCGGCGTATCTCAGGAGGCAGTATGGCACCGTCGCCATATTCTTCGCCGTCGTTTTTGTCATCCTTTTATTGTTGGTGCGCGGCGGTCATTTGGCGCCCGCGGTTCCTTACGCTTTTCTCTCCGGTGGGCTTTTTTCCGGTCTCTGCGGTTTTCTCGGGATGAAGATGGCCACCAACACCAGCGCCCGCACGGCGTTCGCCGCCCAACAGAGTTTAAACAGCGGCCTGCGCGTGGCGTTTTCAGGCGGAGCGGTCATGGGGCTGCTCGTCGTCGGATTCGGCCTTTTGGACCTGAGCATATGGTATTTCGGTCTTAATTGGTGGTACGCCAGCCATCCGTTGCCCATCGGGCAGGATAAGATCCAGGTGATCACTTCCACCATGCTGTGTTTCGGGATGGGCGCCAGTTCCCAGGCGCTCTTTGCCAGGGTCGGCGGCGGGATCTTCACGAAGGCTGCGGATGTCGGGGCAGACCTGGTTGGTAAGGTTGAGGCCGGTATCCCTGAAGACGATCCGCGCAATCCGGCGGTCATCGCGGACAATGTCGGCGATAACGTCGGCGATGTCGCAGGCATGGGGGCGGATCTTTATGAATCTTATGTCGGTTCGATCGTTGCGACGAGTGCATTGGGTGTCGCGGCCGGATTGGGCGTGGGCGGGGTGACCGTGCCCATGGTCATGGCAGCGGTCGGTGTCTTGGCGTCTGTCATCGGCACATTCTTTGTGCATAGCAAAGAAGACGCTTCGCAGGCGACCCTCTTGTGGGCGTTGCGCAAGGGCATCTTCGCGAGCGCGATCCTTATCCTGATAGCCTGTTATCCTCTTGTCCGTTTCACGTTAGGCGTCGATCATATGGGCGTCTACTGGTCGATCGTTTCGGGGTTGGTCGCAGGCGTCCTGCTGGGCATTTCGACGGAATTTTATACCTCCAGCGGTTATAATCCGACCAAGCGCGTGGCCGAAGCCGCGCTCACGGGGCCGGCGACCGTTATCATCGGCGGCATGGCCGTCGGGATGGTGTCGACGGCTATCCCGATCATCGTGGTGTGCATCGCCATCCTGGCGAGTTATTATCTTTCCGGCGGCGCTTCGAATTTTAACGCCGGCCTGTATGGAGTCGCGATCTCGGCGGTCGGCATGCTGTCCACCCTGGGGATTACCTTGGCCACGGACGCGTACGGGCCTATCGCGGATAACGCGGGCGGCAACGCGGAGATGTCCAAGCTCGATCCGGGCGTGCGCAAGAGAACGGACGCCCTCGATTCATTGGGCAATACGACTGCGGCTACGGGCAAGGGGTTTGCCATCGGTTCTGCGGCGTTGACCGCGCTGGCCTTGATCGCCGCGTTCCAGGAGCAGGTGGCGTTGGCAGGCAAGACGATGGATCTTTCCTTGATGAATCCGCGGGTCATCGTCGGTTTGTTCATCGGCGGGATGCTTCCGTTCGCCTTTTGCGCGATGACCATGCAGGCGGTGGGGAGGGCGGCGGGGATGATCGTCGTGGAAGTCCGCCGGCAGTTCAAGGAGATATTGGGGTTGATGGAAGGCAAGGCGAAGCCGGATTATGCCGGGTGCGTCATGATCGCGACCAAGGCGGCGCAGAAAGAGATGATATTGCCGTCATTACTGGCGATCATCTCACCGGTGGCAGTGGGGTTGTTGGTCGGGTTGGAAGGCCAGGCCGGTCTTTTGATCGGCGCGACCGTGACCGGGTTTGTGTTGGCGATCATGATGGCCAATGCCGGCGGCAGCTGGGATAACGCGAAGAAGTATATCGAGGAAGGGCACCACGGCGGCAAAGGGTCGGCAGCTCACAAGGCAGCGGTTGTGGGCGATACGGTCGGCGATCCGTTCAAGGACACCTCCGGGCCGTCGCTTAACATCCTCATCAAGCTGATGTCGATGGTGTCGATCGTTTTTGCTTCGTTCGTTATTTCGAATACTTTGTTCAAATAATAACGCGTTCGAGATGTGGCTTTTCAAGGCCCCCTGCCCCTCAAGCAGGGGGCCTTTTTTCGGGCTGGTCCCCGCCGCCAAAGTTGAGACTCTAGAGGACAGTCCTTTTTTGTTTCGCAGTTGTTCGGGAACCTGAGACAAAAAAGGACTGTCCTGTTTTGTCTCAGGTTTCTTGCGGGGCGACCGGGGCACGGGGATTAATGCTATAATAAACATATGGCTCAGATCAGATTTTTGCCTACAACGAAGCAGGAGATGAGGGGGCGGGGCTGGGAGAGACTGGACGTGATCCTGGTCACGGCGGATGCGTATTGCGACCATCCGAGTTTCGGCGCCGCGCTGTTGGGCCGGCTCTTGGAGGCTGAGGGGTATCGGGTGGGCGTGATCGCGCAGCCGGACTGGCGGCGGGATGAGGATTTTCTCAAGTTGGGCCAGCCGGCGCTATTTTTTGGGGTGACGGCGGGGAATTTGGACTCTATGTTGAACCTCTACACGCCGTACTTGAACCGTCGCCGTGAGGATAAGTACGCGCCGGGCGGGCTGGCCGGCATGCGGCCGAAATTTCCCACCATCGTTTATACGAATAAGCTGCGCTCGCTCTTTAAAGACACCCCTATCATCATCGGCGGCATCGAGGCGAGCCTGCGCCGGCTGGCCCATTATGATTACTGGTCGGACAAGGCCAAGCGGTCGATCCTTTTTGACGCTAAAGCGGACCTGCTCGTCTATGGGATGGGTGAGCGGCAGGTCCTGGAGATCGCGCGGCGCCTGAAAGCAGGAGAACCTGTCGGCTCTCTCGAAGATATCCGCGGCACGGTCATCAACCGCAAAACGACCGGCTTTTTGAATGATCCCGTTCTGCTGCCTTCTTATGAAGAGATCTCAAAGGACAAGAAGGCTTTTCTGGAGGCATTTCGTCTCTACGCGCAGCAGCTGAACCCTTTCACTGCCCGGCCAGTAGCCCAGAAGACAGGGGACCGGTATTGTATCCAGCTGCCGCCGGCCGTACCTCTTGTAACGCAGGAGATGGATCGGATCTACGGATTGGATTTTACGGGCCGGTGTCATCCTTCTTACGCGAAGTTCGGCGGGGTGCCGGCCCTTAAGACAGTAGAGACCTCGATCGTCAGCCACCGTGGCTGCGCGGCAAGCTGTTCGTTTTGTTCGTTGTCGTTGCATCAGGGCCGCGCCATCCAGAGCCGCAGCCGCGAGTCGCTCGGCCGCGAAGCCCGGCGACTGGCCGCGGACAAAGATTTCAAAGGAGTCGTCTCCGACGTGGGTGGTCCGACCGCGAACATGTACGGCGCCTCGTGCCGTATCGGCCACCGGTGCCGGCGCGGGGATTGCCTGTGGCCTGAGATCTGTCCGAATTTTTTCATCGACGGCGAGGCGCAGCTCGATGCCCTGGAGGCCGTGCGTTCGACCAAAGGGGTCAAGCAGGTCAATATCCAGAGCGGGGTGCGTTATGACCTTTTGCTGCGGCCCGAAGCGCAGAAGTATTTTCGTCAGCTTTGCCGGTATTATGTCAGCGGCCAGCTGAAGGTCGCGCCGGAACATGTTTCGGACTCTTTGTTGCGCCTCATGCATAAACCGTCTTTTTCGGTCTATCGCAAGTTCATCCTGGCCTACCAAAAGATCAATGAAGAGCTCGGGGAGGAGCAATACCTGGTCCAGTATTTTATTACCGCGCATCCGGGTTGCGGGGATAAAGAGGCGAAGGAGCTGGCGGCTTTTGTGAAAACGATGGGGTACACACCCGAACAGATCCAGGATTTTATCCCCTTGCCCATGACAGCTTCCAGCGTCATGTATTACACCGGTCTCGACCCAGATTCAGGAAAGCCTGTTCATGTGGCCAAGAACAGGTCTGAGAGGATGCGACAGAGGAACATGGTCCAGCTTCCGGGTCGGGGTAATGCTTTCGTCGGGAATGGGAAGGCTCGGTAAATGCTTGCTTTTTGGACCCTCTCCTCTATAATCGTAAGAGATGTCCCCCATCCCGCTCACAAAGCTCAAAAAAGGCGCCAAAGCGAAAGTCGTCGAGATCGCCTCAGGTAAAAGCGCCTCGCTGCGCTTATCGACCCTGGGCATCCGCGCCGGCGCCCATCTCACCAAGCTCAGCTCATTCGTCCTGAAAGGGCCGGTCACGGTGAAAGCGGGCGCGACGACCATCGCTTTGGGCCACGGCATGGCCGAAAAAGTGATCGTCGAGCCCCACGCCTGAAGCAGATCCTCATGAGTAAGATCCTGTTGGTCGGAAATCCCAATGTCGGCAAGAGCGTTCTTTTTGCGCGTCTGACGGGCATTCAGGTGGTCACCTCAAATTATCCCGGCACGACCGTCGAGTACCGCAAAGGGTTCATGAGCGCCGGGGATGAGCGCCTGGAGGTCATTGACCTGCCTGGCAGCTACAGCTTGGAGCCGACGTCGAAGGCTGAGGAGGTGACGTGCGAATTCCTGAAAGAGGCTTTTCGGGATGACAAGGACTCGGTCGTCATCAACGTCGTCGACGCTACGAATTTGGAGCGCAACCTTCATCTGACGCTCGATCTGATCGGCCGCGGGTATCCGGTCATCGTCGTGCTCAATATGTGTGACGACATCAAGCACCGGGGCATCGATATCGATGTCAAAAAGATGGAAGAGCGGCTGGGCGTGCCGGTCATCCCCGCGTGCGCGGTTACGGGGCTTGGGGTCAAGGTTTTAAAAGAGCGGTTGAATGAGGCGAGCGCCGGCCGGGTGCGACCGCAGACACATGATGAACTATGGCAGGTGGTGGGCGCCGTCGTGAGCGACGTGCAGCGCCTCACGCACCGCCATCACACATGGCGCGAAGTGTTGGAGGATTGGTCTATCCGGCCCCTGAGCGGCAGTTTGATGGGGCTGGGGATCATCTACCTGACGTTCAAGATCGTTCGCTTCATCGGCGAGGGGCTGATCACGGCGGTGCTGGACCCTCTCTTTAACAATCTCTACGCGCCCCTGTTGATGAAGCTCAGCGCTGTGCTGGGCCCCGGGGGTTTTTTGCACCACGTCCTCATCGGCGAACTCGTCGAGGGGCGCATCGACTTCAAGAACTCCATCGGCCTGCTCACGACGGCGCCCTATGTCGAGTTCAACATGGTCCTGCCGTATATCGTCGCTTTTTATCTCGTCCTGGGGCTCCTCGAGGACATCGGATATCTGCCGCGTTTCGCGCTTCTGTTGGATTCTGTCATGCACCGTCTCGGCCTGCACGGTTTCGCCATCATTCCGGTCCTGTTGGGGTTTGGCTGCAATGTCCCGGGCATCCTGGCAACGCGGGTCTTAGAGAGCAAGCGCGAGCGCTTCATCGCTTCGACCTTGATCTCTATCGCTGTGCCCTGCGCCGCTCTGCAGGCGATGATCGTCAATCTCCTGGGTCCGTTCGGCTTCGGCGCCCTGGGCGTCGTTTTCCTGAGCCTGTTTAGCGTATGGATCGTCCTGGGTTTTGTCCTCAACAAGGTCTTGAAGGGCTACAGTCCTGAGCTTGTGTTGGAGATCCCGCCGTATCGCTGGCCTCCGCTCAACATCATCGTCGGAAAGCTATGGTTCCGGGTCAAGGAGTTCATCGTCGACGCGCTGCCTTTTGTCATCCTCGGCGTTTTGATCGTGAACCTTCTTCAGTATCTGCGATTTTTCAGCATTGTGAGCTCTTTTTTTGAGCCGCCGATGAGGATCGTGTTGGGGCTGCCGAAAGAGGCGGTCTTCCCTCTACTCATCGGCTTCCTGCGCAAAGACATTGCGGCCGGCTTGCTCATCCCCTTGGGCCTGTCTGCCAAGCAGCTGATCATCTCGTGCGTCGTCTTGTCGATGTCATTCCCCTGCATCGCGACGTTCGTTATCTTCCTCAAAGAGCTCGGATGGAAGTACCTTCTGGCTGCTACCGCGCTCATGCTCGCCGCCACGCTGGTCGTCGGCGGCGCTCTGAATTTCCTCTTATGAAGAATCCGTTGATCTCCCTGCTTCTGATCGCGAGCCTGGGTTTTGCCGTCTATCTCAATACCCTGAACAACAAGTTTATCTGGGATGACGAATCCCTGGTGACGGAGAACGCTTATCTCAAGGAGGGGGAGGTCTCTAAGTTTTTTTCCCGCAACATCCTCGCCGGAGAAGGGAAGAAGGGGGCTTTTTACCGCCCTGTCCAGATGTTGACGTATGGGTGGGATCATGCGTTTTGGCGGATGGATGCGCGAGGATACCACCTTACCAACATTCTCCTCCATGTCCTTGCCGCTTGCGCCCTTTACGGGCTGATCGCCCTTCTGTTCGGCGATCCGACGATCGCTCTTTTGACCGGTCTTTTCTTTGTGGCTCACCCGGTCCATACGGAAGCGGTCGCCTATATAGCGGGCCGCGCCGATCCGCTCGCCGCCTTTTTCATGTTCCTTTGCTTTATTTTTTACCTCAAGGGGCTGCGTTGCGGCCGTCCGTTATTCTATCTCTCGATGTTGTTAAGCTATATTCTGGCCCTGTTGTCAAAGGAGCTAAGCCTTATTTTGCCTGTTCTGATCCTTCTCTACCATTACGTCTGGCGCGAAAAAGTCCGGCCCAAGGCTTTCTTTTCTTTGTTGGCTGTTACGCTTGTCTACCTTTTGCTGAGGGTGACGTTGCTTAAGTCAGCCTTGGCCTTGCGCGAGCCTGTCTCGAGCACTTTTTTCCAGAGGGTCCCCGGGTTTTTCGTCGCCTTGGCCGGCTACCTCAGATTGTTGGTATTGCCCCTGGACCTTCATATGGAATACGGCTACATGAATTTCCGCTTTGGGGATCCAAGGGCTGTTCTGGGGATCTTGTTCTTTAGCGCGCTGTGGGTGATCGCTTGGCGTCGGAGATCGGCTGTGCCCCTGATCTTTTTCTCCATCGCCTGGTTTTTCATCGCGCTCTTTCCCGTCGCTGATCTTTTCCCCGTCAACGCGTATATGGCCGAGCACTGGCTCTATCTTCCCTCTGTCGGGTTTTTTCTTTTTCTGGGCTGGGGTTTCGAGCAGCTTCGGATCAGGAAGCAGGGGCGGCTTGCGGCCGTCCTCGCGGTAGGCCTGCTGACCTTCTATTCGTCCCTCACGGTCAGGCAGAATGCTTATTGGAAAGAGCCATTCGAGTTTTATCAGAGGACGCTGCGTTACAGCCCCTGGAGCTGGAAGGTCCATTACAACTTAGGCAGGGCCTATAAAGAGTTGGGCAGGTTCGATGAGGCCGTCGCCTCCTACAAGAGAGCGATCGAGATCGATCCGGCGTGCGTGGAGGCTTATTATAATCTGGGCAATGCTTATAAAGACACGGGAAGGAATGAGGAGGCGGTTCTGTCTTACGAAAAAGCCATAGCCCTCAATCCTTCTCATGTCAATGCGTACAACAATCTCAGCATCGTCTATTCAGCTCTCGGCAGGAGGCAGGAGGCCGTGGCGGTCTTAGAGCGGCTTATTTCTTTATTTCCAGATTACGCCAAGGCGTATTATAATCTAGCAGTGCTTTATTTCAGGGAGAACCGGTATGATCGGGCTGTGGGGTATTGCAACAGCGCGGCGCAACTGGGATACAAAGTGCCACCGGAGTTCTTGGAGACGTTAAAACCCTATAGAAAATAACGTAGGGAACGGTCTTGGACCGTTCCCTACGTTCGGCCATCATGACCATCAAAGCTATTTCTCTCATTTAGATCGGAAGAGCA
>JBFZAX010000028.1:0-4281 GCA_041308805.1 Candidatus Omnitrophota bacterium
GTCGATGGGGCCTGGATTGAGGTTAAGCGCATGACCGTCGTTCCGAGGAAGATCGGGGAGCTTTATCGTCAACTGGTGACCATGGAGGTCAAGCGCCGCCTCAGCGGCTGCTCGGGCGTCCTTTTATTGAATTTTGACAAACTGAAGTCGGCGGAGATGACCCAGCTGCGCAAAGACCTCAAATCCGCCGGGGCGAACGTGCTGGTCACGAAGAATTCCTTTGTCCGAAAGGTCCTTGAACAGACCGAGCGGCCGGCCGCTGCGGGGACGTTCCTGGAAGGCCAGACCGCGATGGTCTTCTTCAAGGAAGACCCGATCGTCGTCTCCAAGGCGCTCGTTAATTTTGCCAAAGGGCACGAAGCGCTGAAGATCCGCGGCGGCCTTTTGGCCGAAAGAGTCCTTAGCACCGACGACATCAAGGCGATCGCGAAGCTGGCGTCGCGGCAAGCGCTTTATCAGCAGGTGGCCACCGCCCTCAACGCGCCGATCGGGAAGCTGGCGTCCAGCCTGGGCCAGATCATCGCCAAGCTGGGGTATGCGTTGAACGCGGTAGCGGATAAGAAGAAATGATGAGGGCGGGGACAAGCCCCTCAGTGATCGATAAATAAAACGATTCACACACAAAGTTGGAGGATCCCATGGCGAAGATCGAAGAGATGATCAAGGAAATTGAGACGATGACGGTTCTGGAGCTGTCGGACCTTGTCAAGGCGATCGAGGAGCGTTTTGGAGTTTCCGCTCAGGCTCCTGTGATGGCCTTTGCGGGGGGCGCGCCCGCCGCAGCCGGAGCTGCGGTTGAGGAAGAGAAGACCGTTTTTACGGTCATGTTGATGAGCGCCGGCGGCAACAAGATCTCCGTCATCAAGGAAGTCCGCGCCGCCACCAGCCTGGGGCTGAAGGAGGCCAAGGACCTGGTCGATGGCGCCCCGAAGGCTGTCAAAGAGAGCATCCCGAAGCCGGAAGCAGAGGAACTGAAGAAGAAGCTCGAAGCTGCCGGTGCGACGGTTGAGTTGAAGTAACCGCTCTTACCTCTATTATAGATAGCTAAGAAAGCCGAATCGTCCCGATTCTCCCAATAAGAGGGTTAGATGATCAAGCGCAAAAGCTTTGCCAAGCTTAAAGAAGTCTATCCGCTGCCGCATTTGCTGGATATCCAGCTGAAATCGTTCGACGAGTTCCTGCAGCGGGATGTCGCTGTCGCCGACCGCCAGCCGGTAGGCCTGCAGGAAGCGTTCCTGGAGATCTTTCCGATCGAGAGCTTTGACAAGCGGTTCCGGCTGGAGTTTGTCAGCTATACGCTCGGCAAGCCGAAGTATCAGATCGAAGAGTGCCGTCGCCGGGGATTGACGTACGCGGCGCCTCTGCGCGCCAATCTGCGCCTGATCACCCCGAGCGACATCAAGGTCCAGGAGGTTTACTTCGGTGAACTGCCGCTGATGACGCCGACGGCGAGCTTCATCATCAACGGCGATGAGCGTGTCGTGGTCAGCCAGCTGCAGCGTTCCCCCGGCGTCTGCTTCGAGGAAGAACAGCATCCCACGGGCAAGAAGATCTTCTACGGCCGCATCATCCCTTACCGGGGGGCGTGGCTGGAGTTCAAGTATGACCTCAATGAGGTCCTGCTGGGCTACGTCGACCGGCGCCGCAGCTTCCCGGCGACCCAGCTGATGAGGATCATCGGCTTCTCCACGGACGAAGACATCAAGAAAGCCTTCGGCGGCGAGGTGACGGAGATCACCAACACCCTGAAGAAAGATTTCACAAAGAACAAGGAAGAGGCGCTGATCGATTTTTACCGCAAGATGCGGCCGACCGAACCGGTGACCCTGGAAGCGGCCGAGGACCTTTTCTTTCGTCTCTTTTTCGATCCTAAGCGCTATGACCTGTCCCGCGCCGGCCGTTTCATCCTGAACCGCAAGCTCGGCATGGACATCTCCCTGGAAAAGCGCATCGTGGACGCCGGCATGGTCGTCAAGGTCATTCAATACCTGATCGGCCTGGCCAAAGGCGAAGGCGAGATCGACGACATCGACCATTTAGGCAACCGCCGCGTCAAGAGTGTCGGAGAGCTTATCCAGAACCAGGCGCGCATCGGGCTGGCCCGCCTGGAACGTTCCATCCGCGAGCGCCTGGCGATCCTCACTGAGGCTGACGCTGTCATGATCTACCATTTGATCAACTCCAAGCTTTTTTCCAGCCAGATCAGGGATTTCTTTTCGCGCAGCCAGTTGTCCCAGTTTATGGACCAGGTCAATCCGCTGGCGGAGCTCACCCATAAAAGGCGCCTGAGCGCTTTAGGTCCCGGCGGCCTGTCGCGGGAGCGCGCGGGTTTTGAGGTGCGCGACATCCATCAGTCCCATTACGGCCGCATATGCCCTATAGAGACCCCGGAAGGCCCGAACATCGGCTTGATCGCTTCCTTGACGACCTACGCGCGCGTCAACGCCTTGGGGTATTTGGAGAGCCCTTACCGCAAGGTCGACACCGGCAGGGTGACGCGACGCATCGATTACGTCACGGCCGATTTCGAACAGGATAAGTCCGTCGCCCAGGCCAACAGCCCCCTGGATGAAGAAGGGTATTTTCAGGAAAAGGACGTGACATGCCGCATGCGCGGCGATTTCCCCAAGCTGCCGCCGAAAAAAGTCGACTACATGGACGTATCGCCCAAGCAGCTCGTTTCCCTGGCGGCGTCTTTGATCCCGTTCTTGGAGCATGACGACGCGAACCGCGCGCTCATGGGGTCCAACATGCAGCGCCAGGCCGTTCCTCTCTTGAACTGCGAAGCGCCGCTCGTCGGTACCGAGATGGAGCTGAAGGCGGCCGTCGATTCGGGGGCGGTTGTCCTCTCCGAAGAGGCCGGCGTCGTCAAGGCCGTGGACGCGAATTCCATCACGGTCAACAAGAAGGTCTATGAACTGCGCAAGTTCAAGCGCTCCAACGCCAACACCTGCGTCAACCAGAAGCCCATCGTCAAGCTGGGCCAGAAGGTCAAGGAGGGCGAGGTGGTCGCCGATGGTATCGGTACCAGGAACGGCGAGCTGGCCCTCGGAAGGAATCTCTTGGTCGCCTTCATGCCGTGGCGCGGGTTCAATTTTGAGGACGCGATCCTGGTCAGCGAGAAGATCGTCAAAGAGGACGCCTACACCTCTATCCATATCGAAGAGTTCGAGCTCGAGGCCCGCGAGACGCGCCTGGGCAACGAAGAGATCACCCGCGACATCCCTAATGTTTCCGAGGACGCCTTGAAGAACCTCGACGAGAACGGGATCGTCCGCATCGGCGCGGAAGTCGAGGCCGGCGACATCCTGGTCGGCAAGGTCACTCCCAAGACGGAATCGGAGCTTTCTCCGGAAGAGCGCCTGTTGCGGGCGATCTTCGGCGAGAAGGCGGGAGACGTGCGCGATACGTCGCTGACGCTGCCGCCGGGCATCGAAGGCGTCGTCATCGAGGTGCAGGTCTTTTCCCGCAAGGAACGGGGACGAAAGTCCAAGGAAGAGAAGAAAAAAGAGCTCGCCCAGATCCGCGAGATCAAGAGCTATTTCGCCCAGGAGATCGAGTATATCCAGGAAGAGAAGATCAGCAAGCTCGCCGATATGCTCGGCATCCCGAAGTCCCGCGTCCTGAGCGCCGACCTCGACGCGCACGAGGAGGCCAAGAGGATCGCTAAATTTTTCGATGAGCAGATCCGGGAGCTGGCCCAGGAAGAGGCCCAGGAGATCGAGAAGGTCAAGCGCGGCGATGAATTGGCGCCGGGCGTCCTTAAAAAGGTCGTGGTGTATGTGGCGACCAAGCGCCGCCTGGCCGTCGGCGACAAGATGGCGGGCCGGCACGGCAACAAAGGGGTCATCGCTAAGATCCTCCCCGAGGAGGACATGCCGTTCTTGGCCGATGGGACGCCCGTTGAGCTGGTGCTCAATCCGCTGGGCGTTCCTTCCCGCATGAATGTCGGCCAGATCCTGGAGACGCATTTGGGATGGGCGGCGAAGGTCTTGGGGTTGTATGTGGCGACGCCTGTTTTTGACGGCGCTTCGGAATCCGAGGTTAAGGAGATGCTCAAGCGCGCCGGATTGCCGCTGGACGGCAAGGTCGACCTTTATGACGGTTTCACCGGAGACAAATTCGACCAGAAGGCGACGGTCGGTTACATTTACATGATGAAGCTGATCCACCTCGTGGATGAAAAGATCCACGCGCGTTCGATCGGCCCCTACTCGTTGGTCACTCAGCAGCCGTTGGGCGGCAAGGCGCAGTTCGGCGGACAGCGGTTCGGCGAGATGG
>JBFZAX010000029.1:0-7710 GCA_041308805.1 Candidatus Omnitrophota bacterium
AGGCTTCCAGGCAGCGTGAGCAGAGCCCGGAGCAGGGAACGACGTTTTTGGAACGGTTGAACGTACGCGTGGCATCATTGCCACCGGGTGACCTCAAGTTCATGGCGTCTCCTCCTTAAGACTTAAAGCGTCTTCGCTTATCAAAGGCTGAATCCGCAAAAACACACCCGCCCCATAAAAAAGGCGCCCCCGCGGATATCTCGAGGCGCCTTAATATCTTATGGGCCCTAATGATGCCCTCACTCCACTTCCTCGTGGAGACCGGTGACGGGACATCGAAAACCCGCGTCCTTGCGGGTTGATGTGTGCCTGTGATTATACTACCTGCGTCCTGGAAATCAATATGAAAATATGTCTCAGCGTCTCAAGGGCGTCGATAGTCTATGGTCTATAGCCTATTGTCAAAACCGAAAGAATCAATAACGCAGATGCCCTCTTTTTTCATTTTGGCCATAGACAATCGACCATGGACTATTGACCATCGACTATGTCAATGACCCCCTACTCCGCCTTGACCTTCTTGAGCTTGGAAGGCAAGATAACGATCTCCACCCGGCGATTCTTCTGCTTACCCGCCGTCGTATCGTTCGAGGCGACCGGACGATACTCGCCGTAACCGTTGGCAGACAACCGATCAGGATTGACCTTGTCCTGCTCGATGAAATAGTGCAGGACCGCCAGGGCCCTGGCGCTGGAAAGTTCCCAGTTCGACTTCCAGCTTGAATATTTGATCGGATCCGCGTCCGTGTGGCCTTCGACCGCGACATTGGAATCCGGGACGTCTTCATTGAGGACCTTAGCGACCCTGTCGAGCGCCTCTTGGCCGTCCCCGCGCACCACATCCTTACCCGGGTCAAAAAAGACTTCGGCCAGGAACGTGATAACCAGCCCCCGCTCCGTCATCTCCAGCTGGGCTTTATATTTTTCCAGCTGCTTGCCGAGGTCCCGCTGGGCCTTCTCCAGCTCGGTGTCTTTGTCTTCCGTCTCTTCCTTCGCCTCATCGAGCATCCGGCGCAAGCGCGCATTCTCGCGCTCCAGGTCACTGAGGCGCTGCGATTGGTTCAACGCGCCGCAACCGGTCAATGTCAATGCCGCGAAACCCAACAGGAACAACCTCCAGAATCTCATGACGCCCCCTTTGTTGTGGAACCCAGGATCTTTAAAAGATTCAGCCCCGTCTTGGGGTCGATGTCTTTCGTCGCCTTTATCCCCTTGAGCTCGAAGACGACCGCCTCGAGGACCAGAAAAACCTTGGAATCCCGACGCACGCATCCGGTCAGGACGCGGCGCCTCTTTCCCATCGAAGAATGGATGTGGATCTGCGGACCGGACTTGTTGGTAAAGACCGTCGCAACTCCCATCACCTCCCACCCTTCTTTGAACGCGACCCAGTTCGGCTCGGGAGGGATGACGGGCTTCTTCGGCCCGGTGACGAGATGGCCTTCGCGCAGGGCGCCCAGAAAGATCATCAAACCGCTCTTCAGGCGCTCCCGGCGCGCGAACTTCTCGATTTCCCGAAGCAGTATATCGCCGTTGCCGAACTTCAACAAGAATATTCTGCCGATGGTTCCTTTGGTATATTCCATAGCACCATTACCTCATATTTTCCGATTGAAAGATTACTGAAAAGTCTCAACGTCTCGAGGGCGTCGATAGTCAATAGTCTATGGTCTATTGTCAAAACCGAAAGGATCGAAGTCCGAGGTCAGATGTCCGAAGTCGGATCTTTCGGACTTCCGATTTCCGATTTCAGTTACGGCCATAGACAATCGACCATTGACCATCGACTATAGACTCTTTTGCGTTGGATTCACGATAATTCGCGTTGAGATGCTCTGCGAACTCACCCTTTCATCAACGCCAGTGTTTCGGAGCGGGTCTTCTCGTTCTCCTTGAAAACGCCGCGGACGGCGCTCGTCACCGTCTGGATGCCTGGCTTGCGCACACCCCGCATGCTCATGCACAAATGCTCGGCTTCGATGACGACCATGACCCCCAAAGGGCGCAGTTTTTCCATGATAACCCCGGCGATCTGCGTGGTCAAGCGCTCCTGGACCTGGAGTCTCCGGGAAAGAACTTCCACGACCCGGACGATCTTGCTCAATCCGGTGACGCGGCCCCCTTTAGGGATATACGCCACGTGGGCCTGGCCTATAAAAGGTAAGAGATGGTGCTCGCACATGGAATACAACGGGATCCCCTTGAGCAAAACGATCTCTTCGTGCTTGTGATCCAGGATAACCTCGAGCTCTTTAGCCGGGTCCGCCCCTGTCCCGGAAAGGACCTCCGCGTACATATCCGCGACGCGCGCCGGAGTCTCCAAAAGATCTTTGCGCTGCGCCTCCTCCCCCGCCGCCTCCAGGATCATCAATGCCGCCTTTTCCAGTTTTTTCTTGTCCATAACGGGCCTTTCTCTTGTATTGATCAAGACATCGTTCTTAAGCGCCGCGCCTTGCGCGGCGGGGATCATTTTCCGACGCAAAATTTAGAAAAGATCGTATCCAGCACCTCTTCGTTGAAGACCTCGCCGGTCAACTCGCCCAGCGCGTCGAGGCAACGGCGCAGGTCCAGCAGGACGAATTCCGGAGATAACCCCTGGCGCAGGGAATCCGCGCTCATCTCCAGCGCCTCGGCCCCGCGCTTGAGAGCCTCCAAATGGCGCCTGTTGGAGACGACGACCCCCTCCTCGCACGCAAAAGACCCTCGCCCTCCCAAAACACAGCGCAGGATCTCCTCCTCCAGCGCCGCGATATTCTCACCCTTAAGGGCGCAAACAGAGACCAAAGGCCTCCCGCACGCCTTTTGGGCCAGCCCGAGATCGAGCTTGGCCGATAGATCGCTCTTATTGGCGACGGGGATCACGGTCTTGCCGCGCAACGCCGCAGCCAGCTCTTCGTCTTCGCGGGTCAAAGGAACGCTCGCGTCAAGCACCAGCAGGACCGCGTCGGCCTCCTCGATGGCTTTGCGGGCGCGGCCGATGGCCTCTTTTTCGATCTCATTCTCGCTCTCCCGCAGGCCGGCCGTATCGACGAGGCGCACGGCCAATCCCCTGATATTCACCCATTCCTCGATCGTGTCCCGGGTGGTGCCCGCGTGAGGCGTCACAATGGCCCGCTCCTGCCGCAGGATCGCGTTCAAAAGCGACGATTTGCCGACATTGGGCCGGCCGTGGATCACGACCTTCAGCCCTTCGCGGATGATGCGTCCCCGCAGGCCATCCTGCCGCAGACGCTCGAGGTCGCGCCGGGCTTCATCGAGGCGACAGCTCCACGAGGAAAGCTCCTCTTCTTCGATCCCGCTGTCAGAGAAATCGATCTGCGCTTCGCCGTCGGCGAGCAAGACGAGCAGGCGCTGCCGCAAATCCGCCAGCCGCCCGGAGAGCTGCCCCGACAGCTGGGCGAGGCTGTTCCTCAGCGCCAGGTCGGTCTTAGCCTGCACGACATCCAACACCGCTTCGGCCTGGACGAGGTCGATGCGGCCGTTCAAAAAAGCCCTCTTGGTGAATTCGCCGGGCTGCGCCAGACGCGCCCCGCGCTCCAAAAGAAGATCGAGGATCGACGCCAATGAAGCCGCGCCCCCATGGGAGCTGATCTCCACGACGTCCTCGCGCGTGTAGCTTTTAGGGCCCCGCATGACCGAGACGATCACTTCATCCACGGCATCGACGCGCAGGCCCGCGGCCTTTTTATCGCGCACGATCCGCCCTAGGCGGGATGAAAAAGACTTCAGCGTTTCCAGCGGCTTGCCGTTACGGGCCAGAAATGCCTCATCGACGAGCGCGATCGCCCGCGGCCCGCTCAAACGGACGATACCGATAGCGGCCTCCCCGCACGAAGTGCCGACGGCCGCGATCGTATCGTCGGTGGGGACTATTTTTGCCATAAGGCCCGGGCCTCCGCCACCACGAAGAGAGAGCCGGTGATCACCGCCACCTCTTCTCCCTTGATCTCCCGCTGAAGGACATCCAGCGCTTCCTCCACCGACCGCGTCGTGACAACGGGGCTCTTTTTGAAATAAGGCCTTAACGCCTTCTCGGGGTCCGCGGCCCGGGGACTCGCGGACCTTGTCAGGATCACGGAATCGACGACCGGCTCCAGTTGCCGCGCGATGTCCTTGATGTCCTTATCCTCCGAGACGCCGAAAACGAGCCATTTGCGCAGGTCTTTGAACTCTTTCTCGAGAAAACGGGCGAGCCGGCCGGCGGAATCTCCGTTGTGGGCCCCGTCGAGAAGGACGAAAGGCCGGGTCCGGACCACTTCCAGGCGGCCCGGCCAGAATGCCTCCGCCACCCCCCCGCGGATCGCTTCCGCCGGGATGTCGACCTTAAAAAGCGACAGCGCCTCGCAAGCGGCGACAGCCACGGAGGCGTTGACCAACTGGTGAGACCCGAGCATCCGCGTCTTGAGAAAATAAGAGCGGTCATGCAGGCCTTGATAGAAAAACTCCTGAGCCAAAAGATCGGCGCGCAGGCCGCGGCACGAAAAATCCTTCTCCATTTCGAACAGAACAACGCCCTCGCCCCGGCAGCGGCGGCGCAAGACCTCCAGAACGTCCCGGACCTGAGGCGCGGTCACGCAGACGCCGTGCCCGCGGCCGTCCTTATGGTTCGACTGTTTGATGATCCCGGCCTTTTCAAAAGCGATCTCCGGCAGCGTCGTCCCGAGCAGATGCTGATGATCGTAGCTAATCGGCGTGATCACCGTGACCCAGGCGTCCGCCGCGTTCGTCGCGTCCAGCCGGCCGCCCAAACCGGTCTCCAGGACCACCCACTCGGCCCCTTTATCGCGAAAATAAAGGAATGCCAGGGCCGTCAGGACCTCGAAATAGGTGAGGTTCCCGCACTCCGGGCGGTCCCGATGAAAAGCCTCGATGCGGGGCCGAAGCCCCGCGACCAAATGGCTCAGCTCGCTCTTAAGGATCATCCCCGGAAAAGAGGTCTTCTCGTCCGCCGCGTTGCTCGCGTCCAGGATCCGGATCCTTTCGCGCAGGTCATGAAGGTGGGGCGAGGTGTAAAGCCCGACGCGGAAGCCCGCGCATTTGAGGATGTGGGCGGCAAAACAGGCGACCGACCCCTTGCCCTTGGTCCCCGCGACGTGCAGGACCTTCAGCGCCTTTTGAGGATCGCCCAACGAAGCGAGGAAAAGGCGTATGCGCTCGATCTTGAAGGCCGACGAGTAGTCGTAGCCGGACGAGCGTTCATAGTCAATGAAAGAATCGAGATAGGCGAGGGATTTCTGGTAGTCCATAATTTTGCAGGATATCTTAACGCAGATTTTCGCAGAAAAGTCTATAGTCGATGGTCGATGGTCTATGGTCGTAACCGAAGTCGGAAACCGGAAGTCGAAAGTCCGAAAAATCTGACCTCGGACTTCGATCCTTTCGGTTTTGACAATAGACAATAGACTATTGACTATCGACCTTCGCTCAATGTTTAAAATGCCGAAAGCCGGTGAAGACCATCGCGATGCCGGCGCGGTCGGCGGCGCGGATGACCTCTTCGTCCGCTATCGAACCGCCCGGCTGGATGATGGCCCGCACGCCGGCCTTCCTGGCCAGGGCGATGTTGTCGGCCTTAGGAAAGAACGCGTCGCTGGCCAGGACAGACCCCCGGGCCCTCTTGCCGGCGCGCTTGATCGCCATGAACACGGAATCGACGCGGCTCGTCTGCCCCATCCCGATCCCGACGGTCTTCGTTCCCTGGGCGAGCACGATGGCGTTGGATCTGACGTGCGCGACGACCTTCCAGGCGAAGAAAAGCGCCTGAAGCTGGCGCGCGGTGGGTTTCTTCCTGGTGACCGTCTTGAGGTCTTTCGCCGCGAAATCGCGCGCATCCTCGTCCTGGACGAGAAAAGCGCCCCGGATCTTCTTGTAATCGAACCCCGGGCCTTCCTGCGATGCGCCCAACCCCGATTCGATGACGCGCAGGTTCTTCTTCTCTTTAAAGACTTCCAACGCCTCCCGATCATATCCCGGCGCCAGGATGCACTCCAGAAAACCGCTCTTGACCATCGCCCGCGCGGCCGCGGCGTCGACCTTCCTGTTCAAACCGACGATCCCGCCGAACGCCGAAAGAGGGTCTGTTTCCCAGGCCCGGCGGAAAGCCGCGACGGGATCTTTGTCTTCGGCCACCCCCGTCGGATTGTTATGCTTGACGACGCAAGCCGCGGGCTTCTCAAAGCTCTCGACGATGCCGAGCGCCGCCTCAAGGTCCAAAAAATTATTGAAAGAAAGCTCTTTGCCCTGATGCTGGCGGCAGCGCGCCAGCGAGGCTCCCTGCGCCCCGACTTCCTCATAAAGCGCCGCCTGTTGATGCGGGTTCTCGCCATAGCGCAACCCGCAAACCTTCTTGAGCTCGATGGTCCGCGACGAAGGCCACCGGTCCGCTTCAGGGCCCGCGGACTTCAGGCGACACTCCAGGAAAAGGCTGATCTCTTTATCATAATCGGAGGTGCGGCGAAAGACCTCCACCGCCATCTCCCGCAGGATCTTTTCGCCGAGGCCCCCCTTGTTCTTCTCCAGCTCTTCGCGCACCGCCGGATAGAAAGCCGTCGAGCAGACAACCGCCACCGACCGGTAGTTCTTCGCGGCTGACCGCAGCATCGAAGGCCCGCCGATATCGATGTTCTCGATCGCCTCTTCGAGCGTGACGCCGGGCTTGCGCACCGTCTGCTCGAAAGGATAAAGGTTGACGACGACCATATCGATAGGGCCGATGCCGTGGGCTTCCATCTGGGCGCGATGATCAGGGTTGTCGCGCAACCCCAGGAGCCCGCCATGGATCTTCGGATGCAGGGTCTTGACCCGGCCGTCGAGCATCTCGGGAAAGCCGGTGTACGCGCTGATGTCCGTAACCGCGACCCCCGCGTCCCGCAACGCCTGGGCGGTCCCTCCCGTCGATATGATCTCGACCTTGAAAGAAGCGAGGCACCGGGCGAGCTCGACGACCCCGCTCTTGTCGCTGACGCTGATCAGGGCTCTCTTGATCTTAAGCATGGGCTCCTCTGAGCATTCTAAACGCTGAACTTGAACTCGACGACATCTCCGTCCCGGACGATATACTCTTTACCCTCTTGCCTCAGATGCTCGGCCTTGGCCTGATGGACGTTACCGGCTTTCACGAGGTCCCCGTAAGCCATCACCTCCGCGCGGATGAACCCGCGGGCGATATCCGAATGGATGCAATCGGCGGCTTCCACGGCGGTCGCGTCGCGCCGGACTTCCCACGCGCGGGACTCCTTGGGCCCTCCGGTCAAAAACGTGATACGGCCGGCCGCGTCGTAGGCCTTGCGGGTCAACGACGGCAGGTCCGCCACCTCATCGGGAGAAACGAAAACGATCGGCTTGATCGTGACAAAATTATTGTTAGAGAACCACTTCCTCTCGTCGGGAGTGAAATCCGCCGCGCTCAATGGGACCTCTTTTTCCAAAGCCTCCTGGCCGCGCTTGAGGAGCGCGCGCTCCTCCCCGGAGCCCTCCCGCCCGGCCTTCCCCTCGATCATCTCCATGTCCAGGATCATCAGGTCCAGCTTCTTGTCCTGGGCGCAAACAAGGGCGTCCGCGGTCTTCATGTCCTTCGGCGTCACGTACTCCACCTGGATCGCCGTGACCTTCTGCGAACGGTACAGCTCCTTGAGCTTCTCGAGCCGCTCGTCGGGCAACGCCTTCTTGCCGAACGGAAAATCATCGATGCCGAATACGCTGGCTTTCATA
>JBFZAX010000030.1:0-3276 GCA_041308805.1 Candidatus Omnitrophota bacterium
CCTTCGGCCTTCAAGGCATCCTGGAAAGCCTGGGCGCTGCCCGCCTGCGCCTCGATGCGGGCGACGCGGTCCTCGATCATCTTTTCATCCGGCTTCATGCCCATCCTTTTCGCTTCCTGAAGGATCAGCCTGTCTTCGATCATTCTCTCGAGGAACATCCGGCGACGCTCAGCCGGGTCTTCCTCGTCCGGAGAACCCGGGTCGAGCGCCGCGAGCTTGATGGAAACCGCCAGCTCGGCTTCCGTGATGACATCGCCGTTGACGATCGCCACGATCTCGTCAAAAGTCTCAGCCCGGCAAGGCGCGGCCGCCGAAACAGCCAGGAGAAACGACAGCGCCAACCGACTGCAAAAGTTCCGCTTTTGATATGCTCTCATGTCAGTCCATCCCATGGTCTTTGAGGGCTTCGACCGCCTCGCGCAGGAGCCGGCAGTACATGTCAAACCCGACGGCCGCGATATGGCCGTGCTGTTCAAGGCCGAGGAGGTCCCCGGCGCCGCGGATCTCTAAATCCTGCATCGCGATCTGGAACCCGCTGCCAAGCTGGCTGTATTCATGGATCGCCTCCAGCCGTTTGCGGGCCTCGGGCGTCAACGGCTTCTTCGGATCGACGACAAAATAGGCCGTGGCCTTTCGAGTGAACCGCCCCACGCGGCCGCGCATCTGATGCAGGTCCGCCAGCCCGAAGCAATCGGCGTTGTTGATGATGATCGTGTTGGCATTGGGCACGTCGATGCCGGATTCGATGATCGTGGTCGAGACCAGGACATCGATGCGTCCCGAAAGAAAAGCCAGCATGATCTCCTCGAGCTCCCGCGGCCGCATCTGGCCGTGGGCAAAGGCCACGCGGGCCTCTTTCGGCGACAGCTCCCGGACCCGGACACAGACCTTATCAATGTCCTCGACCCGGTTGTGCACGAAAAAGACCTGTCCTCCGCGGCGCACCTCCCGCTCGATCGCCTGGCGCAGCAGGTTCTCTTCGTACGCCACCACCTGCGTCTCGATCGCCATGCGGCGGGGCGGCGGCGTGTTGATGACGGAGATGTCTTTGACCCCCATCAACGACATATAGAGCGTCCGGGGGATCGGCGTGGCCGTCAGCGTCAGGACGTCCACGAGCGACCGCATCTCCTTGAGCCGCTCCTTGGACTTAACGCCGAAGCGCTGCTCCTCATCGATGATGACAAGCCCCAGCTCCTTGAAGCGGATATCCTTCGACAGGAGCCGGTGGGTCCCGATCACCACATCGACACGGCCGGCCGCCAGATCGTCGACAATGACCTTTTGCTCGGCGCGCGTCTTGAAGCGGCTGAGCATCTCCACCCGCACCGGGAACTTCGTCAGCCGGGACCTGAAATTCTGAAAATGCTGTTCGGCGAGGATCGTCGTCGGCACCAGGATTGCCACCTGCCGGGCGTCGACCACGCACTTGAAAGCCGCCCGCAGCGCGACCTCTGTCTTGCCGTAGCCGACATCCCCGCACAAGAGCCGGTCCATCGGAAACGGCGCTTCCAGGTCTTTCTTCGTCTGAACCACGGCCAGCGCCTGGTCCGGCGTCTCCTGGTACGGGAACGACTTCTCGAACTCCGCCTGCCAGTCGGAAGCCGGAGAAAGCGCCACCCCGCGCATCGACCGGCGCATGGCCTGGAGCTTCAACAGGTCCAGCGCCACCCTGACCGTCGCCTTGTGCGCGCGCAGTTTCGTCCGGCGCCACTGGCCCGACCCCATCCGGTTGATCTTAGGCAACCGGCCGCCCAGGCTCACATATTTCTGGACGAGATGCATCTGGTCGACGGGAACGAAGAGCTTATCGTGCCCTTCGTAACGGATGACCATATGCTCTTTCGCCGCGCCGGTCCCCGCGACCTTCTCAAACCCTTCAAAGACCCCGATGCCCTGATCTGAATGGACAACGAGATCTCCCTTTTTGATGTCTATAAAAGAACCGAAAGAAAATGTCTTGGGGTCGACCTTGACCGCGGCGCTGCGCTGGACCTTCTTGGGCAAGAGGATGACGATCTGATGGTTCCAGAAGGGCCGGCCGCTGACGAGGTCGTAGCTGTCGACGGATCGGATCTTATCCAGGTCCCAGGCGATCCGCAGCGGATACTCAAAGGTGACTGGATAAACATCCACCACTCCCCCGCGACGGGAAAAATCGCCCTCCTCCGAGACCCGTTCTTGCTGCCGGTAGCCGAGGTCCACCAGGGAACGGACGAATCCGTCCAGGTCGACCGACTGACCTTCGAAGAACTTAAACGACCGGAACATCGTTCAACCATTCCCGCGACGGACGCTCCAAGCGCCCGTCAGCGAAAGAAACGGCGGCACGCCAGCACGATCGGGCTGGCGATGAAGATCGTCGAGTAACAACCAACGATGAACCCGAACAAAAGCGCCAAAGCGAACGAATTGAGGATCTCGCCCCCCAAAACGAACATCGAGATGACGACCAGCAGCGTCGACAGCGAAGTCAGGATCGTGCGCGACAACGTCTGATTCAAGGCCAAATTGATGACCTCGCGCAGCCCCATCTTGACCTTCGCCCGCGACAATTCGCGCACCCGGTCGTAGATGACGATCGTATCGTTGATCGAATAACCGGCGATCGTCAACAGCGCCGTCACGACGAGCAGGTCGATCTGTCGCCCCATGAAAATAAGGAACCCCGCGGTCAGGATGACATCGTGCAGGAGCGCGAAGACGCCGCCCACGGCAAAATCCAGGTGCTTGAACCGGACCGCCACGTAGATCAGGATCCCGATAAGGGAATACAGGATCGCCATGCCCGCTTTCTTCTTGAGCTCCTTGCCGACGGTCGGCCCGATCTTCTCGATGCGGAGGATCTCAAAAGAGTTATCGGGAAATCTCTTCTTGAACTCGTCCTGCACCGGGTCCGCCGAATCCTCGGCGCTGCGAATGATCACCTGGCGCGGCTCTTCCTTGACCTCCTGGATAGTGATATCCCCGAGCCCCACTTCCTTAAGCGCCTGGCGCATCTCGCCGATCGCGATCGGACGGGCGAAGAGATACTCCTGCAGCTGCCCGCCCGAGAACTCCACCCCGTAAGCCGTCCGGCCCTTGGTGACCATCGCGAAGAGGCCTACCGCCAAGATCAGCGAAGACAGGCCAAAACAGAACCACCGCTTGCTGATAAAATCGATCTGTGTCTCTTTCTTGATGAACGCCTTGAAATGCAGCCCCTTGAGCTTCCCCTTAAAAAGGAGCAGATCGAAGATGACGCGCGTTACGACGATCGCCGTAAAAAGGCTCGCG
>JBFZAX010000031.1:0-3655 GCA_041308805.1 Candidatus Omnitrophota bacterium
CCCGCAAACCTCTCTTTGATGAGCTTCTCGATCTTTGAGCTCATGTCGTGGGCGCGGACCAGCGGCGTGCGGTCCTCCAGCAGGACGTGCAGGTCGATGTGGATATCATCCTGCCGGCCGCGGGTCCTGATCCGATGGCAGCGCCGCACTCCCGGCGCCGACATCACCACCTCTTCGATCTCGCGGCTGTCGATCACGGCCGCGTCGCACAGAACCGTCGACGAAGAACGCAGGATCTGGAGCGCCGAAGAAAAAATAAAACAGACGATGAGGAGCGCGCCGGCGGCGTCGAAAAAAGGGTAGCCTAACCCGACGCCGACAAAAGCGATCAGCACCGAAAAAGATGTCAGCAGGTCCGCGCGCGTATGCATCGAATCGGAGACGAGGATATCGCTGCCGATCCTCCGGCCCTTCCTGTATTCATAGGCCATGACGGCGATATTGACGGCGATCGTCAGGAGCATCACGAGAAAACTGGAGGCCTCTATCTTCGGCGCCTCGACATGGCGCAGGCGCTCGAAGCTGTCGTGGAGCAGATGGAAGCAGACCAGGAAAAGAAGGAACGCGATCAGGGTCGTTGCGAAGGTCTCATATTTCTTGTGACCGTACGGATGGTCCGCGTCCTTGGGCTGGCTGGCCAACCGCATCCCGAGCAGGCCGATGATATTGGAGGCGCCGTCCGCCAGGGAATGATAACCGTCAGCCACCATGCTGGCGCTGCGGATCGAGTACCCCACGGCCAACTTAAGGAACGAGACAGCCCAGTTGAGGAGGAGAACCACGAACAGGGTCCGGCGGACCTCCTGCGCGTAGGAGTTCCCGTCGGACACGGGAAGCGGGGATTTCATTCCACCCATAAAAGAACCCCCATGACGGCTATCCCCAGCAAGACAGAAAAAAGCTGCAGGAGCGAACGCCGGACATCCACCTCTTTGTGGAGCTCAGGGATCAGGTCTGAACCCGCCAGATAGATAAAACCGCCGGCGGTCAGCGGCAGGACGAAGCTCGAGAAGTGCGCGACCCGGGGCCCCAGCCCCAAGGCCAGGAACGCGCCCGCGAACGCCGTCAACGAACAGCAAAAATTATAGAAAAGCGCGCGGGACCGGCTCAGGCCCGCGCTCAGGAGGATAGCGAAATCGCCGATCTCCTGGGGGATCTCATGGAGAACGACGGCCAGCGTCGTGGTGATCCCGAGGGAAGGATCGACCATATAGCTGGCCGCGATGATGGCCCCGTCGATGAAATTATGGAGGCCGTCGCCGAGCATGTTGATCCAGACGACCGGCTTGCCGTGGAGATCGCACGTCCCGGCATGACAATGCCGCCAGTAGATGAATTTCTCCAGCACGAAGAACAAAAGGATCCCTCCCAGGACGCCGAAAGAAACGATGAGGGGTTGCGCCGTTCCTTCAAAAGCATCCGGCAGGATATGGATGAAAGCGTCGCCGAAAAGCCCGCCGACGGCAAAGCTGACCAGGAAGATCAGCATGGCCTGAAGGCGCTTCTTGTTCAACGCCAGCGCCACCACCCCGACAAGCGAGAGCGCCGAAACGATCCCCACGCTCATGATCGTGTTGAACCATATATTCATATTTTCCTTATGAAAAGTTTCAAGGTTTCAATCCAGTCGATAGTCTATAGTCGATGGTCGATAGTCTATTGTCAAAACTGAAAATATTCCTTAGAACAGGGTATCCGGGAAATCGAGGGGATCGGGTCTGTTGGGGATACCGGGGGTATCTCGGGATATCAAGGATAGGAGATCAAGGCTGTTGTCCCTGGATAACCTCCTATCCCCGATATCCTGGATATCCCCCAAAGACTTGATATCCTATGATATCCTTGATCCCCCTTTCGGAAGAAAGAACGACACGACGCATTTCTACCTATTTCTATTTATTTCGCTCGCGCCTCGCTCATGCCTCTTCGCGAGCTAATTTCTAATCTCCTGATTCACGTTGAGATGCTCATCAACTTCCGCCATCATCTTCTCAACCCTTCGGACCAAAAAATTCTGAGGGTCCAGCGCTCGAGCCTTAGCAAGATACTCCTTCGCCTTCGCCAGGTCCCCCTGCATCTTATACCCCTGGGCCAGACGCGCAAAGACATCCGGGAATAACGGATCAGCGGCCGCGGCCTTGTTCAAATATTCGAACCCCTTCTGTTTGTCGCCGCCGGCAAAACCGGGTGCCAAGAGATAAAAACTTCCGAGCCCGAAAAGAACGCCCGCCTTTTCCGGCTGGATACCCTCGGCTTTTTTCAAATACGGCAGGACCTGCAACCCGTTCATCAACTTGGAAACAGGACCTCCCCGGTCAGCGATCATCCCCTTGGCGCCGCCCACGGTCAACAAGGCGCGCACATAATTGGTCGTATCGACCTTCTCCCGGCCCATCCGGATGACTTTGTTGCCCAATCCCACCGAACGTCCATAGTCCTGCTTTTCATAAAGCATATAGCCGAGGCTGATGTACGCGGGCGCAAAATCGGGATATTCCTTGATCAGCGCCTCTAAAGCCTCTTCAGTTTCCTTGAGCTTGTGCTGCCGCCGCAGGACCTCCGCCAGCCCCCACCGGCCCCCGACATTCCGCGGGTCGATCTTCAGGGTCTTCTCGAAGGCCTCTTGGGCTTCGGCCACCTTATAGGCATCGAGATAAACGAGCCCCAGACGGTAGAGCGCCTCGGCCGAAGGAGACGGCCCCCGGGCCTGAGCCTCGGCCTGGGCGACCGAAAGAGCCTCAGCCTCTTCATTGAGAGCCTTCCAATCAAACGGTCCGCTCGCGCCGATACCGCCGGCAAAGACAAAAAGCCCGACAAAGACCGACAACGATCTTCTCATGTCCGGGAGCCCTTCCTTTTGAAATATTCCCAAAAGATGACGGTCAGCGCGATCATGCTGAAGCCGAAGAAAAAATCCTCGATGGGAATGCACCCGACCCTCAGCCCCAGATAGAAGCGCGGGTTGTACTGGACGATGTTGGCGCAGGTCAGGTATCCGTTCACCCAGAGCTTCAAGGCAAAAAGCAAGGAAATGAATCCCAGGAAGCGCAAGCGCGGGATGACCCGGGCGCCCAACCGCCGGTCGAGAAAAAACGTCACCATCACGGAAGCGGCCGCTAAAAACGTATATTCTTTCAAGAGCGCCTCCGGCCGAGGAACCCCATGACCTCCCAGACAAAAATGCAGTTAAAAGGAATGACGAGAAAGAATAGAGCTTCCTCTATCGGAAGTCCGAGGAAGGACAAAGGGCTCACGCTGGAAGGGTCAAAACGCCAATGGCCCCGCGCGACGGCGAAGACATCCCACGCGATAAAAATGGCCGCCTCCAGCAGGATCGCGGCGGCCAAGGCTTTCTTATGGCGGTAAAATCCGAGCGGCGGATAAAAACTCAAGGCCAAAGGCGCCGCGCCGGAGAGGACCAATACCATCATATATCGCGACATGATTTGTTTATTTTACGCCCAATCTGCTTTATTTTCAAGTTGATAGAGTCTTTTCGCCTGAAGGTCGATCCTCAATCGCCAAACGATGGGTCCAAAGGTCCCAACGGAGTCGATAGTCTATGGTCTATTGTCAGGGTCGACCGAGTCACCAGACGACCAGTCGCCAGGTATTGACAATCGACCATGGACCATTGACCATCGACTAATCGTTC
>JBFZAX010000032.1:0-3154 GCA_041308805.1 Candidatus Omnitrophota bacterium
TCTTCCGATCTTTATCGAGGAGGAGGCCAAAGATCTCTTTAAGGCGTTTGATGAGAAGGGGGCGGCGGCGATCCTTTTCAAGGGACCTCTTTTAGCCAGGAATGTTTACGGCGATCCGGGCCTGCGGCCGATGACGGATCTGGATATCCTCATCAGGCCCGAGGCCATGGATGCCGCCGACGAGGTCTTGCGTCGTCGCGGCTACCGTCCCCCCTTTGAATTAGCGGGTGGTTTTAAGCCGCAGGCCAATCCTTATCATAATAGTCTTCTGTACGGCCGCGGGCAGGGGTTTCCTCGCTTCGTCCATATCCATTGGCATCTTCTGAACCTCTTTTCTTATGACGAGCGGATCATGGAGAGATTTGATATGGAGAAGGTCTGGACCTCGGCGCAGGCCGTTTGTCTTGAAGGCGCGATGATCCGGTCATTGTCACCGGTCCATGAGATCATTTATTTGTGCGTCCACGCGTTCAACCACGCCTTTTCTCCTCTTATTCTTTTGTGCGATATCGACAGGGCGCTGAGACGGCAGGGGGACCGGTTTGATTGGGGCCTGTTAACGCGGGAGGCTTTTGATCTGGGGGTCTGGAAATACGCCTACTACGCGCTTTATCTGGTTAAGGAGCTTTTGGGGGCGCCGGTTTGTCCCGATTCGCTCGTTTCTCTCAGGCCCGCGAGACCGAGCGTCTTTGAGCGCCGATTCATCGGCAAAACGCTCCTCCTGTCGACGCCCCGTCGTCGTGGCAGCATGGGGCTCGTCTGCTTCGGGATGAATGAGACGTGGGCTGGCCGCGGCCGGTTCCTCAAAAGAGCTGTTTTCCCCGGGAAAAAAGAGATGGCCATTATCCGGCAAAAAGATCCCTCCTGCGTCACCTGGGTGGATTACGCGATCCGCTTCCTGTCAGGCCTCAGGTCCTCTTAGGCGGAATTTTTCCGCTTCCTCGAATTTTTCTTTCAATATTGCGCCAGGCTGCCGTTTTTCTTAGCCTGTCTGATCGCCAGTCCGAAGACGAAGAGGCTTAAAGGGCAGAGGACGGCAGAGAAGAGCAGGAGGAATCGCAGCTCTGTCCATAACTGAGCCAGCGAATATCCGCGATAGACAGAGAGCTGGATGGCTTGGATGGCATAGGTGATGGGTAGGCACTTTGCGGCTGCTTGGAGCCAGGCAGGTAGGACGGTCACAGGGAAGTAGACGCCTCCAAGGAGGCCTTCTAGGCTGTTGATGATCCAGCTGACCGGATTCCCCCTTTTGAAGAGGATGACAAAGCTCGCCGAAAGGATCCCCAGGCTGCTGAACGAAAGGACCGTCAGGGCCAGAACGACGAAGGAAGACAGGATGTTCGCCCGGCTGAGATCAATATGGAAGACGAAGAGGCCCAGGGCCAGGTAGATCAGGAAATCCATGGTCGCGACGAGGAAGTTCCAGATGGCGAGCGAGGCCAGGATCGTCGTCAGGGGGGTGGGAGTGACGAGCACCGCTTCCAGCGTCCCCTGGACTTGTTCGGACTGGATGCGGGAGGCGAAAGATCCCAGGCCGACGCCGACATAGCTGAACATCGCCAGGCTCAGGAGCACATAGGCGAGGTAAGGGGCCCCGAACGTCTCAAGATGGGGGACCATTTTTTTACCGAACAGGACATCGATGAAATAGTAGCCGAGGATGGTCACCAGGACCGTGAAGATGTTGAAGAAAAAGGAGAGCCTGTAGCTGGACTCCATCAGGAAATCTTTTTTGAGGAAAGAGAGGAGCTTGGCGAAGAAGTTATTCATGTGGCCCGGCCGCCCGCGCGGCTTTTGTCGTTTCGGTGAAGATCTTGCCCAGGTCGGCCATCGGGTCGCTGATCTGCGCGCGCAGGTCTTCGATCGTGCCGCAGGCGCAGACGGCCCCGTCCTTAAGGATGACAAAAGCGTCACAGAGAGACCGGGCTTCTTCGATCTGGTGGGTAGCCAAGAGGACGGTCTTGCCTTCCTGCCGGGCGAGCCGGTCCTTGACTTGAACATAGAGCTCGTTCTTCGTGGCATAGTCAATATGGTCAAAAGGTTCATCGAGGAGGAGGAGGGGCGGGTCATGGAGGAGGGCGCGGGCCAGGCCGAGCCTCTGTTTCATGCCCGCTGAATAGGTCTCGAACCGTCTTTTTTCGAAATCTATTTCAAAGAGGTCGCAGAGCTCTTGGATCCTTTTTCGCGCCTGGCGCCGGTCCAGGTTGTATAGGGAGGCAAAAAACCCCAGATTTTCCTCTCCGGTCAGCCGGTTGTAGAAGCTTCTTTCTTGCGACGTCAACAGTCCCAGCGAGGCCTTGATCGTTACCTCATTGTCTTTTTCGATCTTAAGACCGCGGATGCACACGCGGCCGCTGTCGGGAAGGATGAGCGTCGCGATGATCTTAAGAAGGGTCGTTTTTCCGGCGCCGTTGGGGCCGAGGAGGCCGACGATCTGCCCTCTTGTCGCGCTAAAAGAAACCCCGCGCAGCGCGCGAACGGGAGCGGGCCGCTGACCGGCGGGCCTGAGGATATCCGTCCAGGAGGAAGGGGCCGGAAAAGTCTTATTGATGGCTTGGATAGCGAGGACGGTATCCATCGCAAGGATACTAACACACACAGGGCTCTTTTGCAATCCCGCCTCTTACGTAACCCCTTGTATTCTAACCACTAAATCAATGATTTTCCCTCGATTTCTGTTGAAAAGCGGCCGCGTTTATGTTTAAATAAATGCGATCAGGTGCGCGGGGAAGGGGATTGGTTATTTCGAAGGGCACAGGAGCTGCGTAAAGGGAGTCCGTATGCCGCAATATGAGCTGAACCTGCGGGATTACATCAGGATATTCCGCAAACGGAAGTTCGCGATCTTGGGGGCCTTCATCGGCGTGGTCCTCTTCACTTTTTGGAACGTCTCGCGCCAGCCGTACGTCTATGAAGCCTCCACCACCGTCAAGATCGAAGAGCGCAAGAGCATCGCAGGTCTGCTTACCGAGTGGATCGTCTATAATCCCCAGGACCTGATGGAGTCGGAGACCAAGATCATCCGCGGGTTTCCCGTGATGAATGAGGTCGCCCGTCAGCTGAAATTGATCACCGATCAGACCCCTGCCGCCGAGTCCAACTCGATCATCGGAGTCCTCCAGGACCAGATCCAGACCAAGAAGATCGAGAATAC
>JBFZAX010000033.1:0-3848 GCA_041308805.1 Candidatus Omnitrophota bacterium
GTTTCCTTTCGGCCCAGGCTCTTTTTAAGACGGGCGATCATTCCGGCGCTCTGGAGATCTTCCATAAAATGGGCGAAAAGGGGGATGCGGAGTTCCTTTATCATTACGGGCTGACACTGGAGAAGAATAATCTCTACGATCAGGCCCAGCGTCTTTATGGCCGGATCACCCGCGATGGGCGTTTCGGTGCCTTGGCCAGAGAGCGTTTGACCGCCATGAACCTCGCGCGTCCGGACGCTGTTTACAGCGGCGTTTCTGATGAGGTCCGGCAGATCATCGTCTCGGCCCCGGGCCAGGAGGCGTATCCCGATGCCTCGGCCCTTATTCTGCTGGCGGATGAGGCGATGACCTTGTCCGAGGACGGCCAGCTCACGAGCGATATCCATTATGTGGTCAAGATCTTGAACGAGCGCGGCAAGGAGGCGTACGGCGAGATCCCCCTGCCTTATGACGCGACCTATGAAAAGCTGGAGCTGGAGTACGCGCGGACCATCAAGCCCGACGGGACGGTCGTGACCGTCGGCGACAAGAATATCCGGGACGTCTCGCTCTATCTGAACTATCCTCTTTACAGCAACGTGCGGGCGCGTATCGTCTCGATGCCGGAGGTGGCTGTTGGCGCCGTCATCGAATACAAGGCGCGCCTGGTCCAGACCAAGCTCCCGAACAAAAAAGATTTTGACGTCATCTTTTGGCTTCAGTCGGATGAGCCGATCCTGTTGGAGCGCTTCCGCGTCGTCGTGCCCCGGGATCGTCGGCTTGCGACCAAGATCGCCAACAACGCCTACAACACGTTCGGTTATGACCTGGAACCGGTCGTCACTCAGGAAGGGTCCCATCGCGTCTACAGGGTCTCTTTTGAGCGCGTGCCCCAGATCATCCCTGAGCCGGCCATGCCGCCGGCGAGCCGCATCAATCCCCATATCCTTTTTTCGACTTTTTCGAGCTGGCAGGATATTTATCTCTGGTGGCGCGATCTGGTCAAAGACAAGGCCATGGCTGACGGGGCGATCCGCGCCAAGGCCGTTCTTTTGGCGCAGGGCAAAAAGTCCGCTGAGGATAAAATCCGCGCGATCTATAACTTCTGCGCTCAGGATATCCGTTATGTGGCGGTCGAATACGGCGATGCGGGGTATGAGCCGCACAGCGCTGCCGAAATCTTCGCCAATAAATACGGCGACTGCAAGGATAAGACGGTCCTTCTCTTGGCGATGCTTGATGCCGTCGGGATTCCGGCGTATCCGGTCCTGATCAGCACGCGGGATAACCTGGATCTGCAGAAGGATGTCCCGAGCCTTGTTTTTGACCATGCGATCGCCGCGGTCAAGGCGGGGGATAAGCTCGTCTTTATGGATGCGACGGCGAGCACGGTTCCCTGGGGTTCTCTGCCGCCGGGCGATCAGGACCGCGATGTCCTGGTTTTTTTCCCTGACCACTACGAGATCGTCCGCACGCCAACATCATCTCCTGAAGAGAACAGCCTTTTGACGGACCTGCGGATCAAGATCGCCGATGACGGGTCGGTCAGCGCCGAACGCCTGGTCAGGACGCGAGGCGTTTATGAACACGGGCAGCGCTACTGGTTGCGCTACACCATGCCCTCTTTGATCGAAGAAGGGCTCAAGCAGAAGGTCCGCTCCTTTGCCGATAACGCGGTCTTGACAGGATACAAGATCTCCGGCGTCGAGGATCTCGATACGCCTATCGCCCTTTCTTATACGTTCACCGCGCCGCGTTTTTTAACGCAGGCCGGGGAGACCTACGTTCTGGATAAGCTGGGCACCCTTGATACGGCTCCCGTTTTTGCGCAGGTGAGGCGTTATCCGATCGAAGAGCTTTGTCTGGAAGAAAAAGAAGATGTTATAGATATTGAACTGCCGAGGCATCTTGCGGTAAAATATCTACCAAAGCCGGTGTCTATGCAGACCCCCTGGTTCGATCTGAACAGCGCGTATGAGGTCGTGCCGGGGCGCGGGATCCGTTTCCGCCTTTTTTATCGCGTCAAACAGCGCGTCCTCGCGGTGGATGAGTATCCGGCGTTCAAAAAAGCGGTCGAAGAGACGGCGGCGCAGGCGAACCAGCATGTGATATTAGAAGAGATCAGGAGGCAGGATGGCCGCACCCAAAAAAAATAACCCTGAAGACATCGAATTCCAGATGGCGTTCTTCGAGGGCATCCTTAAGAAGAATCCCGACTACGTTGACGTTCTCATTGTGCTCGGCGAGATCTACACCCATAAGGGTCTCTATGCCAAGGGCCTGGAGGTTGACGCCAAGCTCGCCCGTTTGCGGCCCGAAAATCCGATCGTCCATTATAACCTGGCGTGCAGTCTGTCGCTCTTGGGCGATCTGGGGAGTTCTTTTAAGGCGATCAAGCGTGCCATCCAGCTCGGCTATAAAGATTTTCAGTACATGGCCAGCGATCCGGACCTGAGCAATCTGCGCCGGGACGAGCGTTTCGCGCAACTCTTGCAGGACGTCAGAAAAAAAAGACCTCTTCGGACCAAAGATGCCGCTCAAGAACGCTGAAGGCTCCGCGCAGGAACGGGCCCGTGCCTATCAGGCGATGAAGAATCGCCTGTTTCTTTTTCATCTGGCGCTTAACGTGTTTTTTTTGGCGTTTTTTTTCTGGGGCGGCTGGTCTTACCGGCTCAAGCGCGGGATCGTCAGCTTCTCCGATGAATTTTTTGTCGTCAACGCTTTGTATCTGGCCTGTTTCGGCGCCTTATCTTTCGCCGTCTTTTTCCCCCTGGATTTTTATAATGGTTTCTGGCTTGAGCACCGGTTCGGCCTGTCGCGCGAGCGATGGCCCGGCTGGCTCAAGGACTCTTTGAAGCGCGGCGCGATCAGCGGCGTCATCGGGCTCATCTTTGCGCAGGGGTTGTATTACTTTCTTTCGGCGTTTCCCGGGACGTGGTGGCTGGGGGCGGCGTTGTTCTGGTTTTTGATCACGGTCGTCCTGGCGCGGGTTTTTCCTCAGATCATCTTGCCGCTGTTCTACAAGTCGACGCCTTTGGCCGCCGGGCCGCTGCGGGACCGGCTGACCGCGTTTTTAACGCAGGAAGGGGTGCGGCTGAAAGACATCCGGGTCCTCGATTTTTCAAAAAAGACCGTCAAGGCCAATGCGATGGTGGCGGGGTTGGGCCGCACCAAACAGATCTTTCTGACGGATACGCTCGTTAAGGATTTTAGCCCTGATGAGGTCCTGCAGGTGTTGGCGCACGAAGCGGGGCATTGGAAGCACGGCGATATCCGCAAACTCGCCTTGGCAGGCCTGGCCGCCGCCCTCGTCTGTTTTTATGCGGCGGCGCAGATTTTTTCTGCCGCGGCCCAGAGCGCGGGGCTCGCCGGACCCAGCGACATCACGGGCTTGCCTTTGTTGCTCCTTTTGTTTTTGGGGATCGGCCTGGCGCTTCTGCCTTTTCAGAACGGTTATGCGCGGCGCCTGGAGCGAGCCGCCGACCGGTATGCGCTCGATAAAACAGGCCAGCCGGACGCTTTCGTGTCCATGATGCAACGGCTCGCCGATAAGAACCTGGCGGACCCGGCGCCGCCGCGCTGGGCCCGGATCTTTTTGTACGATCATCCGCCCATCAACCAGCGCATCGCCATGGCCCAGCGCTTCAAAAAAGAAGCGGTGGCGGGCGGGATATAGGAATATCTATGGAACAGCCTCAACTCTCCGGAGCCGAACGTCGTCGCTACAGGCGTCTGGACCACATCTTTCCTGTTGAGTTCCTCTTTATGGATGAGACGGGTCTGGCCCTGAAGGGGTGGCGCCAGTCGTTCACGCAGGATATTTCGTCCGGTGGCCTGTGTTTGATCGTCAATCAGGTCCCGCCGGATGA
>JBFZAX010000034.1:0-3319 GCA_041308805.1 Candidatus Omnitrophota bacterium
TCCGTCGAGCAGCGAGGCCGCCCGGGAGAAATTGCCGGGATCTTTAAAATGGAGGAGATGGCCGGCGCGGTCGAACGTAAAACCGGCGACGTGCGTAGAGCGGCACAGTCCGCCGACCTGCTCTTCTTTCTCGAAAAGCCGGCACCCTTCGGGCAGATGGGCCGCGACACTCAAGCCCGACAGGCCGGCCCCCAAAACCACCACGTTCATGCACCGGCTCCCTGCATCTTGATACGGCTCAGCCGGAATGCCAAGACGAGCCAAAGGCAACAGGCGAAGACCAGAAAAACGACACCCAAGGCGCGGGAAGAGCGCATCAGGACGACCGCGGAAACACAGAAGAGAAAATTAAGCAGATACATCCAGAAGACCGAAGCGTTCAGGGACCGGCCGCCCGCCATCAACCGGAGGATGAAATGATCCGGGCTCTTTTGCGTGACAGGGCGACGGCTCCTGAAACGCACCGCCATGACAAATACAAGGTCGTACAACGGCAGCGTCAGGATGAGCAAAGGCGACACGAGCGCCACCTCCCGGCCCGGCGTCGCGTAACTGATCATGATCGCGATGGCGCCGAGGGCGCATCCGTTAAACAAGCTTCCCGCGTCCCCCATATAAAGACGCGCCGGCGCGACGTTGAACCTCAGGAAAGAAAGATTGGCGGCGGCCAACGCGCAAGAGAGCAACGCCGGCCAAACATCCCCGGTCCAAAGGGAAACGACCCAGAACGCCGCCGCGCAGATCACGGCGATCCCCGCGGCCAAGCCATCGGCGATGTCCAGAAAATTGAACGCGTTCATGACGGCGACGAACCATATGATCGAAAGCCCGTAATTAAGGAAACTCGGCAGGAAGATGATCTCTGTCCGCAGCCCACCGGCGACCAGGCCGCCGGCGATCAAAAGCTGACCCATCAGCTTGCGCGAGGCCGAGAGAGGCCGCACATCATCCCAAACTCCCAAAAAGAAAGCCAGCCCGAAAGAACACAGGATAGTCACGATCCGGGGATCCGGGGCCGCCCCGCTCCCCAAGCCCCACCAGACGCCGAAAAAGAACGGCAGCGCCAGGCCCGCCGCGCCCAGCTTTGAGACGCCTTTCTGGCGGTCGGCGATCAAGATCGCCCAGAACCTCCGGCGCGTAGCCGCCAACGAAAAAAGAAAATTTAAGACCAGCCCTGCGGCCAAGGTGACAATAAAAACCTGGATCACGGCGCTAACCTCCTTTGCGTAGCACCTCAAGGCACTCTTGATAAACCTTCAACAACCGGCGGCGCGACCCCGCCGAGGAAAAAGCCTCCTGCGCGGCGATGCGCTGTCCCAACGCCCCCATCCGCTCCCTTCGCTCACCGTCCTCCATCAATGCCGCGACGCGCCGGACAAGGCCATCGACATCCCCGGGAGCGACGAGATGGCCGTTGACCCCCTCCTTGACGATCTCGTGCACGCCGCACACATCATAAGCGACAATAGGTTTAGCATACCGCATCGCCTCCAAAAAAACAACAGGCAATCCTTCCCATAAGGACGTCAACACCAGGACCGAGAGGATCGCCAGGACCGGCCGGATATCCTTCTGCCATCCTAAAAGGAAAAAAACCTCCTCAAGCCCCTGAGCGCGGATCTCCCGTTCCAGGCCGGGCCTCAGGATGCCGTCGCCGGCGAGGATGAATCTCAGGGAAGGGTCCTTTTCGCGCAACAAGGCGGCGGCCTTCACGAAATCAAGAGGGTTCTTCTGAGGTTTAAGGCAAGCGACCATCCCGACGAAACGGTCCTGCGGCCTTCGGCCCAGCGCCTGCTCCAGTTCCCGGACCTTTTCCGGCGGGGCCATCGAGACATCATCTCCGATCCCGCACCGGATCAACGCATACTGCGAAGGCTCTCCGATCCGGTTCGCTAATCCCTTCTCGCGGTCGGCAACGCTGACCGTGATCAAGCGCGTGGTGATCTTCGCGGTCATCCTCTCAAGAAAGATATAGAGGCCGTTCAAAAAACTTCTGTCAAAATCATGGAAGCCCCATCCGTGGACCGTATGCACCACCGCGGGCACGCCGGCCCAATGGGCCGCCCATCTGGCGAGGATACCCGCCTTGGAGCTGTGCGTGTGGACGATCGAGAACTTATTTCTTTTGATGAAGAAATAAAAGGACGCCAGCGCCTGAAGGTCCCGCCAGAGATGAGGCGGACGCACCAGGAAAGACCATAAGGTGACCTTCAGGTGCGGGATCCGGCGAGCATCGCCCTCCAGGAGGCCCGCCGAAGAGATCAGGTGCGCCTCAAAAGAAACGGGGTCCAGGCCTCCCAGGAGGTCAAGGACGTGCTTTTGCGCGCCGCCTAGCTCCAGCTGGGTGATGACGTGCAGGATCTTAACCGGCACCCGCCCTCCTTGTCGACGAGATCAGCCGGCGATTCGTCCAGGCGCGGCGCCAGAAGCGCAGGTCTGCGAAAAATCTCGATACGGCCCGCCGGTCGAAGATCAACAGATACGCCCATAATCGAAGGTCATAGAAAAAGATAAATAACAAGTCCCGAATGAACTTTCCCGCGGAATCATTCTTGACCATGGTCGCATAGCGGTTGCGGACAAGGCGGGCCTTGAGGCCGGCCGAAAGCCTCGTGAGGGCGAAGCGGCCCAATAGCGGCCATCGGGGCTCGGGGCCCAGGCGCGTCGAAGCCCCCCGCTCATGGACAGCCACGGCGTCGGGACAATAAAAGGCTCTCCAGCCGGCATTGAAGGCCCGCCAGGCCAGGTCGTAGTCCTCGTAGTAGATCCCGTACTCCTCATCAAAATACTCTTGCCCGACTTTGACAGACTCGAGCATCCCGCGCCGGTAGAAAGCGGCTGCGCCGTTAGCGCCGAAGATGTACCGGGCGCGCCCGTCCTCCTGCGCCCAGCCCTTTCCCTGTCTCGGCTCGCAGGGGTAACGGCAACGGCTCCACGCAAAACCGAGCGAATCAATGGTGCGGCCGTCGGGACGCATAAGACGGCCGTTGACGGACCCGATCAGCGGATCCTTTTCAAAAGCGCGCAACGCCTGCGCGATAAAATCCGGCGCCAAAACAACATCATCATTAAGACACAGGATGAGATCGCCTTGCGCGCGGCGGATCCCTTCATTGTGCGCCGCGCAATACATCTGATTGCCGGCCATGGGTATAAAGGAAAAACGCGGAAAGAGGGGCTGCAGGGACGAAGCAGCCTCGGGCGATGACTCGTTCAAAACCACGAGCCCCTCCAGCGGCTGATGCGTCTGGCGGGCGACGCTCTCAAGGCACGGCGCCAGGAGCCTTCGGTCGCCGAGCGTCACCACGATGACGGAAAC
>JBFZAX010000035.1:0-2748 GCA_041308805.1 Candidatus Omnitrophota bacterium
TCCGATCTAGGGGTCTGCCTGGGGGCGCCGGTGTCAGGGGGCCCTCAGCCGCTGCGCCGGCCCCAAGGACCACGGGAATGCTGTCCTTTTCGGGCTTGTCATCGCCTGCTCGCCGTGCGCGCCGCTGCTGGCGGTCCTGGGCTTCATCGCTCTTATCAGCGATACGTGGGTCAAAGGGGTCGTTGATATGAGCGCCGTCGGACTGGGGACGGTTTTGAGCCCTTTGATCCTTTTGGCCGCCGGCGCCGGTTGGGTTGCCGGTTTTTTGAAGAAGTACGAGCGCGCCGCTTTTTTCCTGAAGGTTTTATGCGGCGCTGTTCTTGTTCTGCTCGGCGGGAGGTTTTTGATAGCGGGGATTATTTCTTAGGACTGTGGTGGTCTCAAAGTTTTAATGCCCCTGCGTCCTGAGTTAGTCGATAGTCCATAGTCTATGGTCTATTGTCAAAACTGAAAGAATTCATTCCGGTAACGGATACGGCAATGGTGACGATGCCCGTTTCGGTGACGTAGTCGGGTGACGTCAAAAGAAAGATCAAGACGCTTTTCCACGAAATACGTAGCCTAACTACGAAACGGGCCGCGTAGCCGTTGCCGATGGACGACGGACGGAATGTCGCTGGTTAGACATGAGGCCAGAGGTCAGATTTTTCGGACTTCCGACTTCGGATTTCCGACTTCGATTCTGGCCATAGACAATCGACTATTGACTATCGACCATAGACTTAATTTGCGACTATCTGTGTTCGATTTGCGACTATCTGTGTTGAGGAGATAAGCCAATGAATCGTTTTCTCATCGACAAATCCCTCATCCGCTCAGGCTCGATCGAGATCACGGACCGGGAAGATGTCCATCACCTGGCGGCCGTGTTGCGGCTTAAGGAGGGCGAATCTCTCTTTGTCAGCGATGGCGATGGAGGGGGATATGTGACCCGGGCAGTTTCGGTCAGCCGCCGGGCCGTCGTATTGCGCGTCACAAAGGCCTTGAAAAGAAAGGACCGGTCCGATGCGTCCCTTTGGATCGCGCTCGCCTGCGCCGTGCCCAAAAATGTAGCTTTCGAGGATATCGTGGATAAGTGCGCCCAGTTAGGCGTCCAGGAGATCATTCCCCTTGCGACAGAACGCACGTTTTGGGATCGTGAGTCGGTTGAAAAGAAGCGGTCCCGTTTTGAGCGCGTCCTTCGCCGGGCGGGTAAGCAGAGCGGCGCGCTATTTTTGCCTCAACTCAAACCGACGATATCTTTCAAAGAGTTTTTGGCGCAGAGCGGTTCGTACGGTCTGCGATTGATCCCGAATTTAGCTGAAGGGACTTTGACGCTGCCACAGGCATTGACAGAAAAGAAAAGGGCGACGGACGGAAGGATCCTTATAGCCATCGGGCCGGAGGGAGATTTTACTGATAAAGAACTCAAGGCCGCCTTCGGCGCAGGATTCAAAGGGGTCAGTTTGGGCGATTCCGTCCTGCGCGTTGACACCGCGGCGATCGCCAGTGTGGCGTTTATCAGATTACTGCTCGGTCAGTAGCATTAACGAGGGGTCTCAAAGTCTCAACGGGGTCAATAGTCCATAGTCTATGGTCTATGGTCAAAGCCGAAAAGCCTCATCGTTCTGCCTCGGTCTTTTATCCATCGACAATCGACCATTGACCATCGACTATCGACTCATTCGCGTTAAACATGCCCCCCCAAACCTTTCATATTAAAACCCTCGGTTGTAAAGTGAATCAATGCGATTCGCAGGAGATCCGCGTCCGGCTTCTCGCTAATGGTTGGAGAGAGGCGCAAGAGGATGCGGGCGCAGGCATCTGTATCGTCAATACCTGCTGCGTGACGGCTCAGGCGGGGCGCAAGTCGCGCCATGCGGTCCATAGCGCCGTCAAGAGCGGCCGATTCGAGAAGGTGTTAGGCGTCGGTTGCCATATTTCTTACGACCGGCCTGCGATGGAAGGACTTAAGGGGGTGGCGGGTGTTTTTGCGCACGATGAGCGCGCCGGTCTTTATTCTTTTTTAGGTCTTACTGATGGATCTGTCAAGGATCCGGGTTTCATCAATTTCGCCGGCCACACACGCGCCTTTTTAAAAGTCCAGGAGGGGTGTGATAACAGGTGTTCTTATTGCGTGGTGCCGCTGGTGCGGGGTCGTTCTCGCAGCAAGCCGGCTGATCAAGTCCTCGCCGAGGCTGCGCAGTTCGCCACCGCAGGTCATCGGGAGATCGTCGTGGCTGGGATATGCCTGGGCGCTTACGGCAAGGATCTTTCTCCCAAGGTCGGTCTGGCCGATCTGCTCGAAGACCTGGAGGCTGTTCCCGGAGTCAGCCGGATCCGTTTAAGTTCCATAGAACCGGCAGATATCACGGAAAGGCTCCTTAAAAAGATCGGGTCCTCGACAAAGCTCTGTCCGCATCTTCATATACCTTTTCAGAGCGGGGATGACAGGGTGCTGCGGTCTATGAACAAGAAGGCCACAGTCGCCGGAAACCGGCGTCTCATCGACAGAGCGAAGAAGCTGATCCCTGATCTGGCGGTCACCTGCGATCTGATCGTCGGGTTTCCGACAGAGACCCCGGCGGGCGTTGAGCGGACGATGAAATTCCTTGAAGCCATCGTGCCGTTGCGGACCCATCTATTCACCTTCAGCGCAAGGCGGGGGACGGCCATGGACGGCGCCTCTGGAAAAGTCACCGACGCCGAGGTCAAAAGAAGGTTTGGCGGACTGCAACGGGTTGCCGAGGAAGCCTCATTGAACTTTCG
>JBFZAX010000036.1:0-3893 GCA_041308805.1 Candidatus Omnitrophota bacterium
ACTTCCGACTTCTGACCTCCGACTTCGGTTCTGGCCATAGACAATCGACCATTGACCATCGACTATAGACTTGTTTCGAGTTTGTATCCGTGGGGTTCGAATGAGTCATCTCATCGTCATCGGCGGAAAGGGCGGGACAGGCAAGACGACCATCGCCGCGCTGGCGACGCTCTTTTTGTCCCGGCAGGGCCGGGGATCGGTCCTGGCCGTGGACGCGGACCCGAACAGCAATTTTCCCGACGCGCTGGGGGCGCGCGTCTCCTCGACGATCGCCGATGTCATCGATGCCGTCGCGAAAGACCCGGGCCTCGTCCCCCAGAGCATGGGCAAGGACAGCTTCATCGAATACAGGATCCACCAGGACATCGGCGAGAACGAAGGGTTCGATCTCCTCGTCATGGGAAGGCCCGAAGGGCCCGGATGTTATTGTTATGCCAACAATGTGCTGCGTAACGTCATGGCCAAGCTGACGAAAGAGTACGCTTTTGTCATCATCGATAACGAGGCGGGGATGGAACATTTTTCCCGCAAGACCACGCGCGCCTGCGACGATCTTCTGGTCGTCTGTGACGAGTCTGCGGCAGGGCGGCGGGCGGCGCAGCGCATCCTCGAGCTGACCGACGCCCTGGGGATCGCGGCGAAGCGCCGGATCCTGGCCGTCAACAGGGCCAGCGGCCGTCCGCAGGCGGACCCGGCGCAGGGATTGCGGGTCGACCGGATGTTTGAGATCCCTTATGACCCGGAAGTGGCGGTTCTCAGCGCGCGGGGCGCGTCTTTGCGGGAACTGCCGCAGGCATCGCCGGCGCGCCGCGCGGTCGCGGCGATAGGAGAGGCATTATGGCAGACGAATTGATCCTTTTGGAAAAAGCGAGCCTGAAGATCCGCGAGATGACACTGGGCGCCGGCCCTGCGCAGGGCGGCACCCGTAAGAAGAGCTTGACCGTCGGTGGCCAGTCCTCCTTGCCGTTCTTGTCTAAAGAGGGGGACCAGCCGCATCCGCCTCTTATCGCCGCCGAGATCACCGATGTCCCGGAGGACGATTGGCCTCAGGCGCTCAAGGAAGATATCGGGAAGATGGCCTCGGCGCCGGTGGATTGGGCCGCGCGGATGGTCGAGGAGGCAGGCGTTGATCTGGTATGCCTTAAGCTGCAAGGGATCCATCCTGACGGCCGCAACGCCTCGGCTCCGGAGGCGCAAAAACTTGTCTCGTCGCTATTGAAGCGCACCGGCGTGCCGTTGGTCATCCTGGGGTGCGGAGACCGGCCGAAGGATAACGAGGTCTTGCCGGCGCTGTCGCTGGCGACGAAGGGGGAGAGCCTCCTTTTCGGCGACGTTGTTCAGGAAGACTATAAAACCCTGGCGGCTTCCTGCATGGCGGACGGGCACAACATTATCGCCGAATCGCCTATCGACGTCAATATCGCTAAACAGCTCAATATCCTGATCTCCGACCTCGGCATGCCCTTGGAGCGCGTCATCATGAATCCGACGATCGGCGCCTTGGGATACGGCCTTGAATACGCGTATTCGATCATGGAGCGGGCGCGCAGCGCCGCGCTGGCAGGCGATATGATGCTGGCCCTGCCGTTCATCTGTTTCGTCGGCCAGGAGGCGTGGCGGGCCAAAGAGGCCAAGGCCGGCGAGGCGGAGTTTCCTCAGGGCGGCGACGCCCGCAGCCGCGGGATCATGTGGGAAGTGCTGACGGCGACGGCCATGCTGTACGCAGGCGCCGATATCCTGACGATGAAACATCCGCAGGCGATCCGGGCCGCGAAAGCCGCGATCAGCGACCTGACAAAAAAATAGGGCCCTATGTTTGTCATCGGAGAACTTATCAACGGCATGTATAAGAACGTCGCGGCGGCGATCCGCGAAAAGGACGGCGCCGCTCTCCGGGCGCTGGCCCGGCAGCAGGTCGCCGCGGGCGCGGACGCGCTGGACTTGAACTGCGGCCCTGCTTCGGCGGACCCGGTCGCGGACATGCGCTGGCTCGTCGAGACGGTCCAGCAGGAAGTGCCGGTCATGTTAAGCCTGGACAGCACGAAGCCGGCGGCCATCGAAGAGGGGCTGAAGGTCGCCCGCAACCGCTGCCTGATCAATTCGACTTCGGCGGATAAGGAGAAGTTGCAGGTTTATATCCCCCTGGCGAAAAAATACGGGTCTTGCCTGATCGGCCTGATGATGGACAGGAAGGGAGTGCCCCAGGATAAGGACCGGCGGCTCGAGCTGGCCGCGCAGATCCTGGAATCGACCCAGGACGCGGGGTTCCCTTCTCAGGATGTTTTCCTTGATCCGATCCTGCTGCCGGTGAATGTTGCGCAAAATCAGCTCTTTGATATACTGGAGGTCATTCGGGAGTGCCGGCTGCTGACCTCGCCGGCGCCAAAGACCGTTGTCGGCCTGAGCAATATCTCCCAGGGGGCGAAGCTGCGCAAGCTCGTGAACAGGACATTCCTGGTCATGGCGCAAGCCCAGGGATTGGATGCGGCGATCTTGGACCCCTTGGACAAAGACCTCATGGAGGCGATGGCGGCCTCGGAGCTCATTCTCAATAAGACGATCTACTGTGATTCGTTCGTCGAGGCGTATCGCAAGAGCCGGGGCGCTTGAAAGAATCAACAATTTATCCGGAAGAACTCTTAACGCGAATCAGTCGATAGTCGATGGTCAATGGTCGATTGTCTATGGCCAGAACCGAAGTCGGAGGTCAGAGGTCGGAAGTCCGAAAGTTCCGACTTCGGACATCGGACTTCGTGTTTAATCAGTGACATTGCGTCTGTCGTAGTTAGGTTAGGGTTACGCGGCCCGTTTCGTAGTTCGGCTGCGTAGTTCGTAAATAACCTTTCCGGCTTTCTCTTTTGACGTTACCCAACAACGTCACCGAAGCGGGCATCGTAGCCTTAACCGTCACCGTTACCGGAATGGATTCTTTCAGTTTTGACAATAGACCATCGACTATAGACTATCGACATGATATTTTAAATACTTCGGCGGCGTAGCTCAGCCCGGTAGAGCAAGCGGCTCATACCCGCTCGGTCAGTGGTTCAAATCCACTCGCCGTCATTCTTATTTTTTGCGTGAGCAAAAAATAAGAATGCCCCGCAGCGTGCCCCAAAATTATCGAAGAAAATTTTGGGGCGATTACGCAAGGGGCAACCCAGCAAAATTCACCGGCGGGTAGCCACTTTTCAGTGGTTCCCCGCCGAAAAGAGGCGGGGTTTCGCTGGATAGGACATTAAGGAGCTCAAAAATCCACTCGCCGTCACTTTTTTTGCTGGCGCAAAAAAAGTGCCCCGCAGCGCGCGCAGAAAATATTCAGAGACGTAGGGCCAATGTTGCTGGTCCCTATTTTTACCGAAAGGAGAAGGTATGCACTGTTCCAGGAGAAGCTTGTTTTTCACGTGGGTGTTAGCGGTCTGTTTTTCTTTCTGTTTCGCGATGAATTCGTTCGCCAAGGGCGGACAAAAGGGGAGTGGCAGCAGCGGTGGCAGCGGCGATGTGCCGCCCGGCATCTCTAAAAAAGACGAGATCCCCGGCGAAGGGAAGCATAAAGGATGGGAACAGGGTCAGCATAAAGGATGGGACGAAGATAAAACGAAGGATGATCCCTCCCAGGAAGTGGGGGAGGATGAAGAAAAGGGCGATAAAGAGAAGTCCAAGAAAGAGAAGACCAAGAAGAAATCCAAAGAAGCCAAGAAAGAACAGGAGCAAGAGGAAGAGAAGGAGCGGGCCGGCAAAGAAGAACAAGGAGAAGAGGGTAAGTCGGAAGCCACTGAGCAGTTGATGGAGAAGGAAGGAATTTCTCAAGAAGCCCAAGAGAAGGTCCAGGAGCAGGCTGAAGAACAAATACAGGAGAAGACGCAAGAGGGCCAGTCGCAGGAGAGCCCCAAGGA
>JBFZAX010000037.1:0-2872 GCA_041308805.1 Candidatus Omnitrophota bacterium
TTCCTTCACCGCCACTCTGATTATAATTTCAGCGACCAAGATTTCCGCGACCTTCAGGTGTGGTTCAACCTTTCCTGGTTCGATCCTGTTTTTCGTAATGACATTCCCGAGCTGCGCGCGCTTGTCAAGAAATCCCGCTATTTTACGGAAGAAGAGAAGAGGGGGATGCTGGATAAACAAAAAGATATCCTGGCGCAGATCATCCCGACTTACCGCCGGCTCCAGGATGAAGGCCGCCTGGAGATCGCCGTTTCGCCCTATTTCCATCCGATTCTGCCGCTTCTGTTTTCTTCGTTCGCCGCGCGCGACGCGAACCCCCATACGCCTTTGCCCAAGGAAATTTTTTCCCATCCTGAAGACGCGGTTTGGCATGTCCAGGCCGCGCGGGATTTTTATGAACAGAAGTTCGGCCGCCCTCCCCGCGGGATGTGGCCTTCCGAACAGTCGGTCTCTCCCGACATCATGCCGATGCTCATGAAGGCGGGCCTGAAGTGGATCGTGACGGATGAGACGATCCTGTGGAAGACATTCCCGAAGATCAAGCGGGACGGGCGGCTGCTCTATCGCCCGTATTCGGTGGACCTGAAAGACGAACGTCTGGTCATCCTCTTCCGCGACAAATATCTTTCGGACCTCATCGGGTTTGAATATCAGCATTGGCGCACGCGGGACGCGGTGGACAATTTCCTGCACCATCTGCTGAAGATCAAGGAATATTTCGGCGAAGAAGATTGCCTGCTGACGGTCGCCCTGGACGGGGAGAACTGCTGGGAATATTACCGCAATGACGGCCGCGACTTCCTGCACCTTCTTTACGAACAGCTGGCCCAGACCAGCTATGTCAAGACGGTCACGGTCAGCGAATATCTCGAGGCGCGGCCGGCCACCCACCGCCTCCCGACGCTGGCATCGGGCTCTTGGATCTTCGGCGATTTCAACAAGTGGATGGGGCACCCCGCCAAGAACAAGGCGTGGGAGCTTTTGACGCGGGCGCGTAACCGTATGTCCGCGCAGGACCTGCAGAATGAAAAGCTCGTCCAGCAGCTGCATATTTTGGAGGGGAGCGACTGGTTTTGGTGGTACGGCGACAAGCACAGGCCATTCGACGAGCTCTTCCGGCTTCACTTGAGAAATTTTTATGAGCTGTTAGGCCAACAGCCCGAGACAGATTTGAATCAGCCTCTTGACATTTGATGACGGGATGTTAGAATGAAGAAGGAAATTTCAGATCACCTCGCGTCAGCGTTTTTTGACAGGCAGCTTCCGAAAAAAAAGGTCTTCGGCCTTTTTTGGCCCACGGTCATTACTCTTTGCGTGGCCATGAGTTTGGTCTTTATCGCCTTTTTGATCCAGAGAGGGCGTGATACGGACAGGCCGCAGACAAAAGAAAACCTGTCGCTGCAGAGATACGGCGGCCCGTACCGGCTGAAGTATGATTTCAGCAGCGCGGATACGCCGGTGCAGACGGTGACCATCGATCTATCCGGAGTGGACTTGAGCACGTATGCTGTTCTCAAGTTCAACCTTCGGTTCATCAATAGAGAATCTCACGAACCCGCGAACGTGAGAGTGAGCATTGAGAATAAGAGACAAGAGATATCCAGCCTTTACCTTTCCCAAGTCAACGACGCCTGGACGCGCGTGCTTCTTTCCTTCGATAACTTTAAAAACATCACCGACTGGCCCGGCATCACGGACCTGTCTTTTTCTTTGGAAGAATGGAATCTGCGATCCCGCAAAGGGATGCTGCTCATAGATGATCTTGAGTTCGTTAAAAATCGGCTGTAGGTGAACGGGGACGCACACCACAGGGCCTTGGGGCCGGGAGGGGCTATGGAGATACTGGGCATCGTCAATCAGAAGGGCGGTTGCGGGAAGACCACGACGGCGACGAATCTGGCGGCCGCGCTCGCTTTGAACGATAAGAGGGTCCTTTTGGTCGATCTGGACCCGCAGGCCCACGCGTCCCTGGGGCTTGGGGTCGATAAAGAGGTCAGCATTTATGACGTCCTCTCCAAGATCAGCAAGAACCGCTGCGGCCTCAAGAATATCATCGTCAATGTCAGCGCGAACTTCGATCTCGCCCCTTCGAACATCATGCTCAGCACCCTGGACCAGGAGATGTCCGACGAGATCGGCCGCGAGTCCCGGCTTTTCGACACCCTAAAGGACGTCTGGAATGATTACGATATCTGTCTGATCGATTGCCCGCCGAATCTCGGGCTCTTGACCATTAACGCCATCCGCGCGTCCAACAGCCTCATCATCCCCGTTGAGGCGAGCCGCTTTGCCGTCGACGTCGTCAAAAAACTCACCGAGATCGTGGACCTCGTGCGCGACCGGCTGAACCACCAGGTGGATTTCCGCATCCTCGTCAACAACTTCGATTCGCGCCTGCGCCATTCCTTTAACGTCCTTTCCAAGATCAAGGAGACCTTCGGAAGCCGGGTCTTCAACACCATCATCCATATCAACGTCAAGGTCCAGGAAGCCCAGGGCATGGGCCAGACGATCTTCGCCTACGATAAGTACAGCCGCGGCTCTAAGGATTATTTCAGCCTTTCGAGAGAGATCATCTCCCGCGAAGAGGCGATCATGGAAAAGATCGCCACAAAGATGGAGAAGATCGTCCGAAAGAAGACCAAAGAGATGAAGCCGGCGGTTGCGTTCCAGCTGTCGAACGCGACGGCGAAAGACGTCTTTGTGGTCGGAGATTTCAATGATTGGGCGATGGATGACACCTCAAAACTGCGCAACAATAACGGCGTTTGGGAGACCCGGCTGACGCTTAAGCCCGGTTCTTACCGTTACCGTTTTGTGGTCGACGGCCAGTGGACGGAGGATCCGGCCAACCCTAATCAGCAGAAGAATC
>JBFZAX010000038.1:0-9763 GCA_041308805.1 Candidatus Omnitrophota bacterium
GCGATCTTCGTCCCGGGGATGAAGGACGAGGTCTCCTATTGGTGCCGCCGCGCCGAAAAAGGGTGCACGGAGTGCAAGAAGATCTTAGGGGAAGAGCTCGTCAAGTTCCTCGGGCCCTTTCAGGAGCGCCGGCGCCAGTATACCGAGGACCCCCGGAAGCTCGATCGGGTCCTGGAAGAAGGCCGCGTCCGGGCCGAGGCGGTGGCGGCGGCGACGGTCAAGGAAGTCAGGCAAGCGATCGGGATGACCCCATGACGTATAAGATCAAGCTGGAAGTTTTTGAAGGCCCGCTGGACCTTCTGTTGTATCTGATCAAGAGGAACGAGCTCAACATCTACGACATCCCGATCTCCGGCATCCTGGAGCAGTATCTTCAGTACCTGGAGATGATGCGCCTTTTGGACCTGAACATCGCCGGCGAGTTCATTGTCATGGCCGCGACCCTCATGCAGATCAAATCGAAGATGCTCCTGCCGCAGGAGCCGAACCTCGCCGAGGAGATCTCGGACGAAGAGAAGGACCCGCGCGCCGAGCTGGTGCGCCGGCTCCTGGAGTATAAGCAGTTCAAGGAGGCGGCCGACCAGCTGCGGCTCAAGGAGCGGACGCGCCAGGAGATCTTCAAGAGGCAAACGGTCTTCGACGACAAAGAAAGCGGGGAGACATATTTCGAGGCGAGCCTTTTCGATCTGATCAACGCTTTTTCCAAGGTCCTCAAGGATATCCCCCAGGAGCTATTTTATGAGGTCATCAAGGACGAGTTTACCGTCGAGGGCAAGGTGCATGAGCTGTTGCATCTTTTCATGGAAAGGCCCCGCATCCGCCTGACCGGCCTTTTCAGCCAGGCCCGCAGCAAACTGGAAGTGATCACGACGTTCCTGGCCGTCCTGGAGCTCATCCGCCTCAAGGAGGTCATCGTCGTGCAGAAGGCCCTCTTCGACGAGATCGAGGTCATGCGCAACCGCGAGAACATCGTGCCCCGCAGCGCGGCGGCGCCGACCTTTTCGGTCCCTGAGTCCGGACAAGACCTGCCCCATGATTGACGAACCGGTCTCTTCTTCCAAGGATCCCTCGGCGGCGTTGAACCGGCTGGCCCAAAAGGCCGAGACCGAAGAAGACGTCGTTCTGAACCTGTCGTTGCGGCCGATGACCCTGCAGGAGTTTGTCGGCCAGAAAGAGGTCGTCGAGAACCTCAAGGTCGCCCTGACCGCGGCGCAGCAGCGCCAGGAGCCCCTGGAGCACGTCCTCTTGTGCGGGCCTCCGGGGCTGGGCAAGACATGCCTGGCGTCGATCATCGCCCACGAAATGGGCACGAAGATGACGGCGACCTCGGGCCCGGCGATCGAGCGCGCGGGCGACCTCATCGGCATCCTGACGAATCTTGAGGCCGGGGACGTCCTTTTCATCGATGAGATCCACCGGCTCTCCAAGGTCGTTGAGGAGTTCCTGTATCCGGCCATGGAGAATTTCCAGATCGATTTCGTGATCGACAAGGGCCCTTACGCGCGCACGATCAAATTCAACCTCAAGCGCTTCACCCTCGTGGGCGCCACGACGCGCAGCGGCCTGATCGGCGCGCCGTTGCGCTCCCGTTTCGGGCTGATGTACCATTTTGATTTCTATCGCGACGAAGACCTGAGCCGCATCATCAGGCGCTCCGCCGGATTGTTGGCCGTGGAGATCGAGGAGGAGGGGGCGCTGGAGATCGCGCGCCGGGCCCGCGGCACTCCGCGCATCGCCAACCGTCTCTTGCGCCGGGTGCGCGACCACGCCCAGGTCAATAAAGAGCCGCGCCTGACAAAGGCCGTGGCGGACCATGCGCTCAAGGCGCTGGGGATCGACGGGCAGGGGCTTGACGATGTCGACCGCCGGGTGCTCCGGGCGATCCTCAGGAATTATAACGGCGGCCCCGTGGGGATCGAGACGCTGGCGGCGACCCTCAACGAAGAGGCGGACACGATCATCGACACGATCGAACCGTATCTCCTCAAAGCGGGCTTTCTCAAGCGCACCTCGCGCGGCCGCGAAGCGACCCCGTTGGCCTACCAGCATCTCGGCCTGCGCGATCCCCGTCCCGCGCAAGGCGAGCTTCTCTAGTCGATAGTCCATGGTCGATGGTCGATTGTCTATGGATAAGATCGAACTTTCGGTTGGATGTTCAGGTTTTGACAATCGACTATAGACTATTGACTATAGACTTCTATGAAAGCTCTTCTCCATATCTGCTGCGGGCCGTGCGCGATCGGACCGGTCCAGGCGCTTCGCGCCGAGGGCTGGGACGTCGACGGATTTTTTTATAATCCGAACATCCACCCTTACTCGGAATACAAGTTACGCTATCAGGCGGTCGTCGAGGCCGGGGACCGGCTGGGGCTGTCGGTCCTTTACCACCGTTATGATTTTGAGGTCTTCCTGCAGCGCCTGGCCCAGGCGCCGGACCGCGCCGGGCAGCACCGGCTCTGTTGGCGGATCCGGCTGGAAGAGACGGCCCGCGTTGCCGGGCAGCACCGCATCGAAGCTTTCACCACGACGCTCCTGGCGAGCCCGCATCAGGATATCCGGGCGATCGCCGCCCTGGGCGAAGAGATCGCCGCGGCGCAGGGGCTCAAGTTTCTCGAACGCGATTTCCGCAAAGGGTTCGCCGAGGCCCGCCGCGTCTCCAAAGAGTGGCAGCTGTATCACCAGGACTATTGCGGTTGCCTGTATTCGGAAAAGGAGAGCGTCGAGAGCCGGGAGGCGAAGAGGGCCCGGGAGGCCCCGGATGATTAGGGTTTCCGCGAGCCGCGACCGGATCAGGCGTTTTGTCTTTGCCGTCGGCGCCTATTCTCTCCTCGGGGCATCCCCGTCGGCCGAATTCGCGACGGTCGATCCCCGGACCCCTCAGCGCGAGCTCGAGATCTTGTCCTGGCTGAGCGAAAGGCCTGACCGGGGGCCGGCGCGCGTGCTGACCTATCGGGGCCCTGACGGCCTCAGGCGCTGGGTTCAGGGACTCTATCGGGCCGGAGCCTCGTATGTGAGCATTTATTATTTGCGCGGCGAGCCCAGCGCCTTGCATATTTATCTGCCCTTGGACGCGCTCAAGCGCGATGAGATCATCCGCATTTTCAACGCCGAGGCCGGCCTCTGGGGATACCCGCCGGAGAAGGATGAGGGGCAGGTGTATCTGACGCTTTGGTTCCACCACGATTAAGGGTCGGTCCGTCTTTTCTTTTTTGAGAGGGGTGCGCCCGTGTCCAAAGCTTTGATCTTGTCAGGCATCTCGTTGATCATCCTGGGGTTGTGCTGGAATTTTCTGGCCCGCCTGCCTCTCGGCCGGTTGCCGGGAGATATCCTGGTGGAGAAAAAGAACGTCGTGGTCTATATCCCCTTAGCGACGTCTCTGCTGTTGAGCGCGCTTCTTTCGTTGGTGCTGTGGTGGCTATCCCGGAAATAGGCATGTCGATCAGGATATCGAAAACTTTTTTTGTCTGCGCCGCGGCGTTCGTCCTGGCGTCCTGGTGGGGAGAACAGGTTCCGGCATCGGCCAAGGAGCCCGTCAAGGTGCGCGTGGCCATTTTCAAAGACAAGGAGGAAGCGACCTTGTCGGTGGCGGGCCCCTTTGATATCGTGGACGCGCGCACGCGCGTTCTGTTATATCACGGGGACGATCTGGCGGCTTCCCGCGTGATCGTCGTGCCGGACGGGCTGAAGATGAAGGGGCTGTTGTTCTACACCGACGCAATCTCTGTGGTCGCCCGCCGCAAAGCCGCCATCACCGTCAACAACCGGCGCTACCGGGAGGATATCTCGTTCTTCAAGGACGCGAAGGGCAAACTCCTGGTCGTCAACATCCTGGACCTGGAGTTCTATATCAAGGGGGTCTTGTATCACGAGATCTCCCATAAATGGCCGATCGAGGCGATCAAGGCCCAGGCCGTGGCAGCCCGCACCTATGCCGTCTACCAGAAGGATGTCATGAAATTGAAGGATTACGACCTCACCGCGGACACTTCGTCGCAGGTCTACGGCGGCTATGCGTCCGAGAAGCGCAAGACGAACCGGGCGGTCAATTTTACCGCAGGTCAGGTCCTTTTCTATGAGGGCCGCATCTTCCCGGCGTATTTTCACGCCACCTGCGGCGGAACGACGGAGGACGCCAGCGAGCTGTGGAATATCGATATCAAGGCCCTGGACGGAGAGCGCAGCTGTTCGTTCTGCATGGATTCTCCCCATTATTACTGGAAGGCCGAGATCGACTTCAAGACGATGCGCAGCCGCCTCGGCGAGCCGTACGGCTCACTGGGCGTGCTGAAGAACATTAAGGTCATCGAGCGCACCGGCACCGGCCGGGTCCGCGCGCTGGAACTGACTGACGACAAAGGGCGAAGCGCCAAGATTCAGGCCAAGGATTTCCGGCTGTTCATGGGCGCGAATGTCATCCGCAGCACCAACCTCACCATCGTCCTCAATGGTTCGGACAAGGTCATCTTCAACGGCAAGGGGTGGGGGCATGGCGTCGGGCTGTGCCAGTGGGGCGCGCGGGGGATGTCTTTGCAGGACTACGGCTATGATAAGATCCTCCAGTTCTATTATCCCGGTTCCGTCATCGCGGAGATATGAGTCGATAGTCAATAGTCTATGGTCTATTGTCAATGGAGATCATCATCATCGAGGTCCGAAGCCCGAAGTCCGAGGTCCGATTGTTCCGACTTCTGACCTTGGAACAAAACAGGGCAGTCCTGTTTTGTTCCAGACCGACGGCTACATGAGACCCTGAGACCCATAGTTTGGCCATAGACAATCGACTATAGACCATTGACTATAGACTGCGACTTTCATGCTCAAGCTTTCCGATTTCGACTACGAACTTCCTCAGGAGCTCATCGCGCAGCGGCCCGCGTTGCGGAGAAGCGGCTCCCGGCTGATGGTCGTCCGTCGCAGCGACAATTCCATCCAGCACAAGAGGTTTTGTGATATAATCTCCTATCTTAAAAAGGGAGATCTGCTCGTTGTCAATGATACCAAAGTATTGCCCGCCAGGGTGTTGGGGCGCCGGCAAAGCGGCGGCCGGGTCGAGATCCTGCTGTTGCATCGGCGGCCTGACCTCGAAACGAACGGCCATCGCTGGCGCTATCAGGCGTTGATCAAACCTTTGGGCCGGCTGAAAGACGCCGAAGAGATCATCCTGGACCGGGGGATCCGTTGCCGGTTGGTGAGCGGTCGGGACAAGATCGTCTCTTTTGATCAGGACCCGGATGACATCATGCGGCGCATCGGCGAGATCCCCTTGCCGCCTTATATCCGTCGGCCGGCCGACGCCTCGGACCGCCGACGGTATCAGACGATATTCGCCCGGCGGGAGGGCGCGGTGGCGGCTCCGACCGCGGGGCTGCATTTTACCCGGGCCTTATTGGCGCGGCTGAAAGAGAAGAAGGTCGGCTGGGCGTCGGTAACGCTTCACGTGGGACCCGGGACCTTTGTGCCGGTGCGCGAAGAGGAGGTCTCCCGCCACCGGGCGGCCCCTGAATATTTCCTTATTTCGCCGGCGGCGGCCGGCGCCATCCGCCGCGCCAAAGAGAGGGGCGGCCGGATCGTCGCGGTGGGGACGACGGTCTGCAAGGCGCTGGAGGATAGCGCGACGCAGATCCTGGGCGGCGACCCTGTCCGTCGGCCGATCGCGAAATGGAGCGACCTTTTCATCTATCCGTCTTTTACGTTCCGTGTCATTGACGCGTTGGTGACGAATTTCCATCTGCCCCGGACGTCTTTGTTGATGCTCGTTTCGGCTTTTGCGGGCGCGGACCTCATCCGTGAGGCCTATCGCCGGGCAGTGAACGAAAGGTATCGTTTTTACAGCTACGGAGACGCGATGGTGATCTTGTGAGAAACCGATGGGCGTTATATTTTTCTTTGGCGCTGACGGTCGCCGCGGTCCTGATCCCGGTGTATTTCCGTTTTTATCCGCTGAACATGCCGTCGTTCGACCAGCAGGCCCGGCTCGAAGTCCTGGAAGAGGAACGCGCCGCGGTCGAAAAAGGGGTCGAGAAGCAATTTTCCGACGCTTCGCCGAACCTCAAAGCCAAGATGAGCCGGGAGCTTTTCAAGGACGTGCGCCGGACCGAGCGCGACCGGATAAATGAAAAGACCGCCGCCCGCGGCCTGACGCTGAAAGAGCGCTTCCGGGATGAGCGCGGGCAGGCGTATCTCGGCGGGATCGATTCGTATTACTGGTATCGGCTGCTGACTAATCTCCTGGCGAAAGGCCATATCGGGGACCGCCGGGTCCAGGGGGTCGAATATGATGACCTGATCGGCGTCCCCATCGATCCCGCGACTACGAAGAACGTCCACATCTGGCTCGGATGGATCTTTTTCCGCGTCGCCTCGGCTTTTGCCCCGGGGGTCCCGTTGTCCCAGGTGTTGTTCTTCGTGCCTGTTTTCCTTGTGGCGCTGGTCGCGGCCATGGGGTTCCGGACCGCCCGCTCCCTGGGCGCGGATGACATCGGCGCCTTTTTCGCCTCTTTGACGGTCTCCCTGTCTCCCATCTTTATCGGCCGCAGCATCAGCGAGTGGTTCGATACGGATATCTACAATGTCCTGTTCCCTCTCCTGATCTTCGGCACCGCGATGTCCTTGATGGCGGCTGCCGAGCCCCGGCGGCGCCTGGGCCTGGCCGCCCTCAGCGGCCTCTTCTGTGCCTTGTACGCGTCGACGTGGAAGGGATGGTGGTTCATCTTCGATATCCTGGTCCTCTCGGGAGGTTTTTTTATCCTGAACGAAAAGCTCAGCGAGGAGCCGGGGGAGGTTTCCGGCCGGTCCCTGCGGCAGAAGACGTACAGCCTGCTGGCGTTCGTTGTCAGCGCCGGGTTTTTTGTCATCCTTTTCAACGGGATCGCCGTCTGGTCGGATGTCGTGATGGAGCCCTTGCGCCTTTTCAAGGTGATGAAGGTCACGCAGGAGTCCGTGTGGCCCAATGTCTATTTGACCGTGGCGGAACTGGGGCGCTTGACGTCGCCGGAGATCGTCTCTCTCCTGGGCGGCTACTTCATCTTCTTCTCTTCGTTGATCGGTCTGATGTATATTTTCCTGGTGGAGCGGGGGCTGCGCGATGAACGCACGGGGTTCGGTCTTCTTTCCCTCGTCTTGTGGGTCTTGTTGACCTACTACTCGGCTTTCGAGGCGATGCGGTTCGTTCTTTTGCTTTTGGTGCCGGTGGGTCTCGCGTTTGGATTGATGGTCTCCAAGCTGCGGGGGGTCATCGGCCGCTGGGGCGCCGGGAGCCTGCCGCCGGCGGCGGTCGAGGCGGGGCGGCTCGCGGTGACGGCCGTCTTGTCCGTGGCCCTCTTTTTCGGCATCAGCCGCACCCATCGGCTCGTCGTCGGGAGTTCGACCCCGATGATGGACGACCGTTGGTATCGCGTCCTGACGAAGATCGAGCGGGAGACGCCCGCGGACTCGGTCATCAATTCCTGGTGGGATTTCGGCCATTGGTTCAAGGCCGTGTCTCAGCGCCGCGTCCTGTTCGACGGGATGACCCAGAACACCCCGCCCGCGTATTGGATCGCCCGGATCCTGCTGGCTCAGGACGAAAAAGAAGCGATCGGTATTTTAAGGATGATCAACGCGAGCGGCAACAAGGCCGCCGAGCTCCTGGAAAAGGGCAGGGGTTGGCCGGCCGGCCGGGCTGTCGAAACGGTCCGCGAGGCTTGCGGCATGGACCGTGACGCCGCGCGCAGTTATCTGCAGGAGGCGGTCAAGGACCCGGCCGATGTGGAGCAGCTGATGAGCTATCTCTTTCCCGCGGATCCGCCGCCGGTCTACTTCATCGCTTCGTATGATATGATCCCTAAGGTCACCGCCATCTCTTACGTGGGGAACTGGGATTTTGACAAGGTGGACGCGTGGCTGAAGCATAAAAAGATGAATACCGCCGAAATGGGGACGTACCTCAAGCGTACCTACGGGATGACGACCGAGCAGGTCCGTAACCGTCTCATCGAAATGGAATTCCTCGATGACAGGGAGGCCAAAGAGTGGTTCTCCAAGCAATCTTTTTTTTATTCCGGCCTGGAGGACGGGGTCAGCGATGGGTCGTTGCTCTTTTTTGACAACGGCCTCGTCGTGGATCTGGGCCAGGAGCCCCGCGCGCGCCTGATGAGCCTCTTTAAGACCTTGCGGGGAAAACCCAAGAGCCTTTTTTATGCCGAAGAGGGGGTCTTGAAAAAGAAGGCTTTTGACGGCGAGACCCTTGATCTCAGCGCTCTCGTATTCAAAAAGAACGATGCCTACAAGGATGTGCTTCTCGACGACGACCTGGGACAGAGCCTCCTGGTCCGGCTGTGCTATCTCAACGGCGAGGGGTTGAAGCACTTCAAGCTTTGGTATAAGGAAGAGGATGAGAAAGGTAACGATGGGATCTATGTCTACGAGGTCCTCTGGCCGCCCCAGAAATAGCCGTACCGGTCTCCTGCCTTAAGCATTCCCATGGAATTCCAGGTCACTCACAGAGATCCCTCAAGCCGCGCCCGGTGCGGCTCTTTGACACTGGGCCGAGGCACGGTCCAGACGCCTGTCTTTATGCCCGTCGGGACACAAGGGAGCGTCAAGACGTTGGCGCCGTGGGAGTTAGAGGCCTGCGGGGCAGAGATCATCCTCGGCAACGCCTATCATCTTTATTTGCGGCCGGGCCTGGAGATCATCAGCGCCTCCGGCGGTCTGCACCGATTCATGGATTGGCCCAGGCCGATCCTGACCGACAGCGGCGGGTATCAGATCTTCAGCCTCGCGTTGTTGCGCAAGGTCAGGGAAGAGGGGGTGGAGTTCCAGTCCCACCTCGACGGGTCCAGGCATTTTTTGACCCCCGAGGAGGTCGTGCGGGTCCAGCGCGCGCTGGGCTCCGATATCATGATGCCTCTTGATGAGTGCGTTTCTTATCCTTCGTCCAGGGACGCCGCGCAGGAAGCGCTCGAGCGCACCACGCGCTGGGCCGCCCGCTCGAAGCAGGAGTGGAGGCCGCCGGGCGACGGCGTTCTGTTCGGGATCGCGCAGGGATCGACCTATGAGGATCTGCGCCGACGCTCCATCGAGGAGCTCCGGGGCATCGGGTTCCCGGGATATGCCATCGGCGGATTAAGTGTTGGCGAACCGGCGGACTTAATGTATAATATTCTGCACGCGACGATCGGCCATTTTCCCGACGCCTCTCCCCGATACCTTATGGGGGTAGGCCTGCCTCAGGATATCCTCGAAGCGATCGGGATGGGCGTGGACATGTTCGACTGTGTCGTGCCCACCCGTTACGGCCGTAACGGCACGGCCTTCACGAGCTTAGGTAAATTGACGGTCCGCAACGGCGCCTTTGCGCGCGATCAGGGGCCGCTGGACCCGGCGTGCGCGTGTCCGACATGCCGCCGGTTCAGCCGGGCGTATCTGCGTCACCTGTTCAACGCCGGTGAGATCCTCGGGCTGCGGCTGGTTTCGTATCACAATATTTATTTCTTTATTGACCTGGTCCGTCAGGCCCGGGCGGCGATCCAGGAAGGCCGGTTCGCGGCGTTCAAGGATGATTTTTTGAAAGCATGCGCGTCGACATCCTGACAATCTTTCCGTCGATGTTCGGTCCGGCCTTAGGGGTGTCGATCCTCAAGCGCGCCCAGGAGGCCGGAAAGGTCCGCTTCTTCGTCCACGACATCCGGGATTATTCCCGCGACAAGCACCGCAAGGTCGACGACCGGCCTTACGGGGGCGGCTCCGGGATGGTGATGGCGTGTCCGCCGATCTTCGCGTG
>JBFZAX010000039.1:0-2785 GCA_041308805.1 Candidatus Omnitrophota bacterium
CCTTATCGCGTGGCCATAACAGTCTTGGAATGGGCCAGAGAGAAAAAGGCAGTGGTCACGCACGATGATCTTCAGGTGACCGTCGTCGATGAGGATGCTAAGGCTCTCGAGCAGGCCGCTCAGGGGATCTTCCCGGCAGCCGCATTCGAATCTCTCGTCATGCCCGGGATAATGCGCTATCGCAGCAAGCGCCTCCTGAAGAGATATTTCGACGCCTTGGAAGGCGGGCTGTATTATCAGGTCAAAAAAGAGGTCCGTGATTTCGTGCGGATCGTCCCTGTCAAGGACCTGCGTCGCTATAAGCCTTCGGAAAAGTCAGAATTCGACCTGATCCTCTACAATTACCGGGAATTTCTCTTCGAGCTGAAGCAGGTTTTAAGCGAGCCTCTTCAGACCTTGATCGTCGCCATCAGGATGCTGAAATGGCTTAAAGGGGACGGATTGCTGCTGACGACCGCCGGAAAGTGGTTCCAGGACAGCTATCAGCTCGAGAAGCTTCAGAGGAGCCAGACTCCTTTCCTCCAGCGCCAGGTGCCTTTTGTCGATATCTTTCTCTATCGCCGCATGCCGTTTCGTTACACGCTGATGTTGTTCGATGAGGAAGTGCAGAAATTGATCCGGAGACTGGAGAGGCTGAAAGGTTCCCTGAATACGTCCTTGTTGTTTACGGCGTATCGCCTGGCGAGATGGGTCCACCTCGGCAAGAAACGGGATACGGGCGAGCCTTATCTGATCCACCCGATGACCATGGCCTTTTTGATGGCGAATGACGCCCGTCTCACCAGGGCATTATTGGATTCACCGATCCCTCTTGAGGTCTATTTTGCCGTCGCTTTGCTTCATGATACCCTTGAAGATGCCGAAGGATTCCGGGATTGGGTGAAGACAAAGGTCTCCTGGGTCAGGATGTTCGCCTCCGATAAGCAGGCGCTCAGGTATATCCTGGCGGTCCTGTGGCTGCTTACGAAAAAGAAAGGGGAAGGAGACGCCATTTATCTGGCTTGGCTGCTGGCTGCTGAAGGCGCCGTCGGTACGGCGGCTCAGATCATCAAGGCTTACGATATCATCGAGAATATGCTTCGCCCGCGACCGCGCAAAACGGCCATTGAGCAGCTGGAATACTATTCCATCCGAAGGGATTTCATCACGAAGAGCCGGATACCGGAGTTTTTGAAAGAGCAGTTCGAGGCGCTTTACAGAGAGCTTTTTGAGACCGAGCTGGAGAAGCATCAAGTCAGGGATGGGGAGGGGGCGAGTAGTCCGGTGGGGCGTTTGGAAGAAACCGGTCTTCAGTCGTCAGCTGTAGGGGCCAGGCATGTTTACCCCCGGCAGGGGGCCTGGCCCCTACATGCGGTTGGGTCAGATTACGCGGTTCGACCGCGAGGGGTTCTGCGGGAGATCCCCTCGCCGGCCCTGTCTGCGAACGCAATGAACCGCCTTGTTCTTGGCGACGGACAATCGACCTTATCCGACTTCCGACTTCCGACTTCCGACTTCGGTATTTCCTCAAGCCCCCTCAAGGTCCTCCTCGTCGATGATGATCGGGACCTTAGATTGTTTACCAGGAAGGCGTTCGAGGCCAGGGGTTGGCAAGTCGTTGAGGCGGAAGATGGCTTGAAGGCGCTGGAAGAATTAAAGACACAAGCATCTTCGCTTGTTCTCGTGCTGACGGACATAAACATGCCGAACCTAGACGGTCTGGGCCTCACGGAGGAGATCAGGAGATCGGGGGAGCCGTGGAATAATATCTTGGTTATTATCACAAGCGCTGCCGAGGATGAGACCGAGGCCCACACAAAGGCGATTAAAGTAAGAGCCGATGCTTTTATTTCAAAGCACGTCCCGACGAAGAGGTTATTTGAAACTATCGAGATCCTCCTTAGAAATAGAAACGTGAGCTCGAGTCCGCTGGCCCGCTCGTCGAACGAGTCGGCGCCCGTAGGGAACGGTTTGAAACCGTTCCCTACGTTGATCAGCGCGATGTTTTCTGTAGGGAACAGGCATGCCTGTTCCCTGCGCTATGCAGGCGAGCCAGATCTTTTCCTCATGGTGATCCGACAGCCTGTTTGGCTGGTTTCCGTCTCCAACGCCATACAGGGGCGGGAAGCCCGTGGGCCCCGCGGCCCGGCGGTTCTAGAGGTGCCTATCGGTCGCCTTGCCGATAGTCATCGCAGCAGTCGCAAGGCATCCGCATCATCATCTTCCCATAGGTCGCCAGTCCTGCCCAACGGAGCCAAAGACGACAAGACTTTGGCGAAGTCGGGTCACCGGTCGTCAGACGTCAGTCCTCAGCCCCTCGTTTTCCCTGGAAAGACCCGCCGCCGGCTTTTTGCTTTTGAACTTAGACAATTGACCATCGACTATAGACCATCGACTCTTTCGGACTTCCGACTTTTAGCCTCGGGCTTCAGTCTTTACTCAGCCAGCTCGCCGATGACGTCGCAAGTGCTCGGTCGCAGGAGGATCGGCAAACTCATCAACATCTTTGAGTCGTGGACGGAAAAGGTAAGCCTGGCGTTAGAGAGAGCGAGTTCGGATCGCGGCGAGCCGGCCTTAGCTGCGCTAAAGAGCGCCGCCAGAGAGATCCAGCCGATCGCAGGAGGAATGGCGCGGGAGGCGATCGATCAAGAGGTCGGCAGGGCGCTCGAGGATGTGGTTGTGAGCCGGATGGTCGGTATCGGCGCCACCATAGAAACCGGGATCGGCATGGCTCCCGGATCGTCTTTGAAGAAAGATATTGAGGAGCTGAAAAAAGAGATCCGGAATTTCAGGCGCATCGCCCAAG
>JBFZAX010000040.1:0-6037 GCA_041308805.1 Candidatus Omnitrophota bacterium
TCCCTGGTCGATGCCATTGAGATCCTCAAAAAGATCGATGTTTTTGTGGAACAGGCGATCGTCCTGATCGACCGGGAAGAGGGGGCGGCCGAAAATCTCGCGCGATACAGCTGCCCGCTCCTATCTATCTTCAAGGCCTCTGAGTTCTTCTCGAAAAAATAAGACCTTCCTTCATTTCTATCGCTGATACCTATTGTGATGAGAAGTCCTCGCATCATCGTCGTTGGGGCAGGGCCGGCCGGGATGATGGCGGCCATCAGGGCGGCTCAGATGGGGCCGCCGGTGACCCTCTTAGAGAAAAATGCCAGCTGCGGCCGTAAGCTTTCATTGACGGGCCGGGGCCGTTGCAATATCGCCAATGACCGGCCTGTTGAGGATTTTTTCGCGGTGTTCGGCAAGAACGGCGCGTTCCTGAGGGATGCCGCCAAAAGTTTTTATGTGGCCGAGCTCCTCGGTTTTTTCGAGCGCGAAGGCATGAAGTTTTCCCGGGAGCGCCAGGGGCGGATCTTTCCCGTTTCGGAGAGCGCGGCCGATGTCGTCAGGATCCTTGAAAAGGTCCTGAAGCGGGAAGGCGTCTCGCTGGTCCTCAGCGCCGTCGTCGACGATGTCTCGATCCGGAAGGACCGGGTCGCGGGGGTCAGGCTGGAAAAAGGATCGACCCTCGACGCGGAGCGTGTCGTGATCGCCTCGGGAGGCGTTTCGTATCCCCAGACAGGTTCGACCGGCGACGGTTTGCGCATCGCCGGGAAGTTGGGGCATCACATCGAAACGGTGCGCGGCGGGCTGGTGCCGCTGGAGACCGCGGAGGGATTCGTTCCCGATCTGCAAGGGCTGACGCTCAAGAATGTCGCGTTGACCTTTCACGCGGGCCGGCGTCGCCTTGCGTGCGGCGTCGGTGAGGTCCTGTTCACCCATTTCGGCGTTTCCGGGCCTTTAGTCCTGGACGCCAGCGGGTGGGTGACGGAGGCGTTGGAGCGCCAAGACGCTGTCACCGCATCGATCGATTTGAAGCCGGGGATGTCCGCCGAAGCGCTGGAGAAGAGGCTATTGAGGGATTTTGAGGCCCGCGGCGCGCTCAAGGTCAAGAACTACCTGCAGGATCTGGCGCCGGTCCGTCTGGCGGATGCGCTGATAACTCTGATCTCTTTGGATCCGGATAAGAAGTGTCATCAGGTTACTCACGCGCAGCGCCAAGCGATCGTGAACGGGTTTAAGGAGCTGAGGGTGACGATCAAAAGGGCCAGGCCTGTCTCGGAAGCGATGGTCACGTGCGGCGGAGTGTCTTTGAAGGATGTCGATCCGCGCACGATGGCATCCAAGCGCATCCCCGGACTTTATTTTTGCGGGGAGGTACTGGACCTCGCAGCGCCGAGCGGCGGCTTCAATCTCCAGGCGGCTTTTTCCACCGGTTACCTGGCGGGCGAAGCCGCGGCCAAAAGCCTCGCGGCGGAAGGAAAAGACGCATGATCATTTTGGCTTCCCGCTCAAAGGCGCGCCGCAAGATCCTGAAAGACCTGGGGATCTCTTTTCGCGTCGTCGTCGCCCGGGTCAAGGAGCACGGTCCCGGCGCCGGGCCGCCGGCGCGGATCGCCAAGGCCAACGCGCTCTTGAAGGCCAGGGATGCCGCGGGCCGGGTCCGCCGGGGGATCGTGGTGGCGTGCGACACACTGGTGTGTCAGGGAAAAAAGATCTACGGCAAGCCCCGCGATCTTGCCGACGCGCGCCGGATGCTCGCCGCGCTTTCCCGCCGGCCGCATCGCCTCTATACGGGGATCGCGGTGATCGACGCAAGAAGCGGCCGCGAGATCGTCGATGTTGAGGAGACCCGTATCGTGATGGAGCCGTTGACGCGCTCCGAGATCGGCCGCTATTTCAAAAAAGTCTCTCCGTTGGACAAGGCCGGCGCTTTTGACATCCGCGGCCGCGGCGGCCTGTTCATCCGGCGCATCGAAGGGTGTTATTTCAATGTGGTGGGGCTGCCGGTGGCCCGAATGGCGCGGATGCTGAAAAAGTTCGGGGTCTCGCTGTTGGTCATGGTGTGGGGCGTGGCCCTGGGGGGGTGCGCGACGGAGTTCAACGTTGCCACCAAGCGCCAGGACCTCATGGTGTACTCCACGGACCAGGAGGTCAAGATGGGCCGCTCGTTGTCCGCCCAGATCGAGAAGCATTACACCGTCATTCAGGACCCCGAGCTCAACGACCGGCTGGACCAAGTGGCGCAACGGGTGACGGCGGTCTGCGACCGCAAAGAGCTTTTATACCGCTTCGGCATCATCGAGGATGAGGAGGATAAGGACATGGTCAACGCGGTGTCCTTGCCGGGCGGCTATATCTACGTCTTCAAGAATTTGATGAAGACGGCCGAGACCGACGATGAGCTGGCGGCCGTCGTGGCGCATGAAGTGGCCCACGTGGTCGCCCGTCACAGCATCAAGAGGCTTCAGGCGATCTGGGGATACAACGCGCTGACGCTTTTGGCGGTTGGGGCCGGCGATCCCGAGCTGGCCTCGGGCGTCCAGCAGGCCTATCTGCATCTCTTGATGGGATATTCGCAGGAAGACGAATTGACCGCTGACCAGATCGGCGCCCGATACACGAAAGAGGCGGGTTATGATCCCGAAGCGATGATCACTTTTCTGGAGAAGTTGCGGCAGATCGACAAGAAGGAATCCCCGCGGTCCTATACCTACTGGAGGACCCATCCGTATGTTTCTTCCCGTATCCGCACCACCAAGCAGGAAATAGGCGAGCAGATCAGCTTCGAAGATTATATCAATACCCCTTAGTTTTTGCTCGATAGTCGGTAGTCTATGGTCTATTGTCGATGGAAAGGATCGAAGTCCGAGGTCCGATGTCCGAAGTCGGATCTTTCGGACTTCTGACTTCCGACCTCCGACTTCGTTTCAGACCATAGACCATCGACCATAGACGATAGACTTTTATTCAATCCGTGGAGTTCTCGGGAGTGCCGATGAGCGCCCGGTAGGACGCAGGATCGAGCTCCCGCAGGATCTCGGCTTCCCGCAGGGCCCCGGTCTCGTTGTTCTCTTGGGCGTAGAGGATGGCGAGGTTGTAGTGGGCGTCGACATGGAAGGGATCCGCCGCGACGACTTTTCTGAATTCTTCGGCGGCGGCTTTTTTATTTCCTTGTTTGAGACAGATGAGGCCGATATCGTAACGCATCTCGACCGAATCCGGGGAGAGGCTCAAGCATCTGTTAAAGTAGCCGAGGGCTTTCTCGAGCCGGCCCCGGCGGTAGTTGAGCGCGCCGAGATTCGCCAGGGCCACCTTGTCTTCGGGGTTGATCTTAAGCGCGCGCAGGAACATCGCTTCGGCTCGGACTTCGTCGCCCCGCTGCAGGGCGTCGGATCCCTCGATGACATAGATCTCGGAAGGGTTCATCTGAGGTTTGCGCGTGATCGTGTCGAGGAAGAAATCCCTGTCCGTTCCCGCCCACAAGGCGTTTTGGCGCAAGGTGGCGACCGAAAGGAGCGTCAGGACAACGGAAAAGAGCGCTTTGGCCGCATAATGGAACCGGGGGTAGCGCAGGAGCAGCGCCTCGAAAAAGACCGCCGCGGCCAGGCATATGCCGATGCCCGGGATGTAAAGCCACGCGTAAGAAAAAGGCGCTATTCCCTCTTTGGCGCTGAAAAGGGCCATGGCCAGAAAAGGCGCCAGATGGACGGAAAACCATCCTAATCCCAGGGCGACCAGGGCGTTGGCGCGGGAAGTCTTTTTAAGGAGATAGACGAACACGAGGAGGCAGGCGATCGCGCCTGCGAAGATGGGTGGGTCAGCGAACAGGGCTGTTGAGATGTGTATGGATTTGTAAATGTTCAGGGGGAAAGCGACGGCCGAGAGATATAAGAAAAAGAGGCCGGGCAGGGCGAGAAGAGGTTGGGTGAGGAACGGTCTCGTCGTCTGCAAAGGGACGACGGCTTGTTTTAAGATCAAGAAGAGCGCGCCGATAGCAAAATAAGGGAGGATCTTTGAGAAGGGCCTTTGTTCCCGGGATAAGGCATAAGCGAGAAGGGCGAAGGGGATGGCGATCGCGCTTTCTTTGCTCAGGAGAGCCAGGGTGAAGCTCGCGAGGGAAAGAGCCCGGCAGGGTTTTTCTTTTACGTCCGCCCTCAGGTAGAAGAGGTATGTCAGAAGCGTGAAGAGGCCCACGAGCAGGTCGGAGCGGCTGGAAAGATAGTTGACGGGCTCCGTCATGACGGGATGGATGCCGAACAGGCAGGCGCCGGCGAAGGCCAGCGTCCGGCGCCGGCTCAGCAAAAGCAGCAGGCCGTAGACCGATCCCATGTTGATGAGATGCAAGACCAGATTCGTCAGGTGATAGCCGAAGGGGTTCGATCCCCAGAAGACATAGTCGATGCGGTAGGAGAGGATCTGGAGCGGGCGATAGTAGAGGGGGAATTTATAGAGCGGCCGCGCGAAGGCGAGGGCGGCGTTCTTCCATGAGCGCAACGCGTAATTGCTTCTGATGAGCAGCTCGTCGTCCCATCTGAAATCAGCGCGCAGGGTGGGCGCGTAGAGCGCCACGACGAGACAGGCCAATAGAGCGAGCAGGACCGCGTGGGATGTTAACGAGCGGGAGGAGGGAGAGGATGCGGTCGGAAAGGCCAGGGTTCACCTCTGATGGAAAGGGTAAGTTCAAATGCCGGGAAAGGGAGTTGAACCCTTAAGCCCTTGCGAGCGTAGCGCCCTGAACGCTATGTGTTTGCCAATTTCACCATCCCGGCAAATGCGTCAACAAGTATACCCGTCCCCGTGAAAGATGTCAACGATTTGGTTTGGCAGAGGTAGTCTCAATGTCTCAAAGTCTCATCGCAATCGTCACTTGCTAGCCGATAGTCGATGGTCTATGGTCGATTGTCTGTGGCCTGAAACGAAGTCGGAGGTCGGAAGTCAGAAGTTCGAAAAATCCGACCTCGGACATCGGACCTCGGAGTTCGATCCTTTCCATTGACAATAGGCCGTAGACTATGGACTGCCTATAGAGGGTAGGCAAAAAAAGAGGGAGGGCTTTCAGGCGATTGCTCACTATGGGAATGTTTCCCTCGCCTGGTCCTCCCAATAAAAGTGTAGAACATCCGGCAGACGATTGCAAGGGGCGGGAAGCGAGTAGGCAAAAAAAGATGGGAGGACATTGCAGGCTTTACCAGTTCCTAGCGAACTACCTTAGCCTGTCCTCCCAAGTAAAGAATAACACACCCAGAGTCCAATTACAAGTGCTTGTAAATAAATAAGTTAAATAATGTTAATGAGGAGCGGGTGGGGGTGAGTAGGCAAAAAAAAGAAGGAGGACTCTTGCTAGGGCTTTTACCTCTGCTTCCGATCTGCTCCTTCGCCCATCCTCCCAACTAAACTATAGCACGCCCAGCACACAATTACAAGTGCTTGAAAATAAATAAGTTATTATTTTTGCGGAGCCGAAAGGAGAGAAGGCGAGGAGGAGCATGGTGAAATATCACTAGTCAAAAAAGAGGGAGAGCTTTTCAGGCGATCGCAAGGGCCTGGCTGGATGGTTGCTCGCCGCGCTAACTTTCAGCTACCCGGTATATAGTCCAAAACCTTCGTAGTGCCCTGCTTTACAGATGAGCAGCCGTTAAAAGATAAAACGAGCAGAGAGAAGACCAAAAAAACCATTCTCTTTTTTGCCGCTATCCGCTTGTTTTTTTTCGGGTTCTCAGGATTCATTTTTCCCTCGTCATTTTGTCAGATTGATAAAATTATCGGTTTTATTCTACCATTAAAAAGTCTCACTTACGAAATATTTTAAGTTGCACAGAAAGATGGGGGTGATTTGGTCTGTCCTGTTGACAAAATTCCAGCGATGGAGAAAAGAATGCCTTGACTTTTCTGGCCATCAGGAGGAAACTACGCTTAAGACCACGCAGAGGTGGTTATGAAATCGAGAAGAGGATAGATCGTCCGCCAGCTCCCTAAAAGAGGGGGCTTTTTTTATGTCTACGTTAAGACCGAGACCGCAGGAGGAGCGACGCAGAGATCCCAGGTTTAACACGTCCCTTAG
>JBFZAX010000041.1:0-3534 GCA_041308805.1 Candidatus Omnitrophota bacterium
TCTTAACATCCGTAACCTAAGACCGTTCTTTTATCCATCGACAATCGACTATTGACCATCGACTATCGACTAATTCGCGTTCATTCGCGTTGGATTCGCGGCAATTCGCGTTAAGAAACTCAGAAATATAGGAATAGATTGAGCGTCCCTGAAAAGGGGCGATGTTTTTTTTTGGGGAGGACTCAGGGGATCCGGGCGATGAACGCAAGCGCGCAGACGCCGAACAGGATATGGCTGATCCACGCGGCGAGGAAGGGAGGCAGCGCGCCGCCTTTGCCTAAGGCGACGCTGACGGCGAACATGACGTAAAAGAGGAAGCTGATGCCGAGGCACAGGCCGATGGAAGAGAAGGCGACGGCCCGGCGCCGGATGATGACCGAAGAGGGGATCCCCAGGAGGATGACGATCAGGCTGGTGAAGGGGAACGAGGTCTTTTGGTAAAGGTCGACCTGGAGCCGGCGGATGGTGCTCTTCTCTTTTGTCTGGTAGAGGCGGGCGAGATAGCTCGACAGCTCCCGGATGTTCATGTTTTCGACGGGGATGTTCTGGCGCATGAAGTCGATCGGCGTCTCTTCGATCTTGAAGGTCGTGTCGGTGAAGTAGAGGGGTTCGCCCTTGATCCTTTCGCTGTCGCTGAGATTGTAGATGAAGCATTGATAGAGGACCCAGCGGTTGTTGCGCCACTGCGCCCTTTCGGCGTAGACCTTGGAGCGGACGTTCTGCTGGTCGTCGTGCTCCAGGATGGTGAGCCCTTCGATGGTCCCCGATTTGGGGTAGAGCTTGTTGATGAAAAAGAGCCGGTTGTTGAAGCCGTAGACGGCGACGTTTTCGATCGCCTGCCTGTCTTTCGCGTCCGTCGGCAGGTCGATATAATAGGTCCGGATGACCTTGCTCATGCGCGTGGTCACGGGCGTGACCGTCTCGTTGAGGAGGAAGATCCCGAGGCTCAGCAGCAGGCCGAAGGCGATCAGGGGCCGGACGATCTCGTAGATGCTCAGGCCGTGCGCCCGCATGGCGATGACCTCGTTGGACTGGTTCAGGTGTCCTAACGTGATGAGGGTCGCCAGGAGCGCCGCGATCGGGACGATCTGGGTCGCGATGAGGGGGCAGGAGTAAAGATAGTATTCGAGGACCTTGACGAACGGCGGCTGGTTCTTGATGATGTCCTGGAGGGCGGAGAAGATGTCGATGATGACAAAGAGCAAGATGAACGTCGCCAGGCACGCGAAGAAACTCTGGAGGAAACCCTTTAGGACATAACGGTCTAAGATAAGCATGTCTTGGAGAACATCCCGAGCCCGATCGCCCCGAAAAGGGCATTGGGCAGGTTCAGGGCCAGCCCCGGCGGCACGCGGCCCGTGAGGGCGAGGCTTTCGCATCCGATGAAGAAGAGATAGTAAAGCGCCACGATCAGGAAGGCGAACCCGAAGTTGACCGATTTTTCCCGCCGGCGCGTGATCATCGCGAAGGGCGCGCCCAGCAGCACGAAGACGAGGCATGAGAACGAGAGGGCGAAACGCTTATGGGTCTCCGTCAGGAGGGGGAGGGGGTCGATCCCCTGGCGCTTCAGCTCGTCGAGCTGTTCGCGCAGCTCCGCCAAGGTCATGTCTTTCGTCTTCTTATCGACTTTTTTGTCCATCATTTTCCTGAAGTCGATGTTCATGAAATACGTCTTGAAGTTGAGTTTGTAGAAGTTCTCCGGGTCGCGCGGGTTGATCTCATCCGAGGTTCCGTCGATCAGCTTGAGCTTCAGGATCTTTTTTTCCGGCAGGATGATGAATTCGCCCGCTTTGGCGATGATGGTGCGCGGCGGCTTGTCGTCGCCCTGGGGTTCGTAGATGCGGATGTTGCCGAGTTTATAGCCGTCGATCTGGTAGATGAAGATGATAAACTTGTCGAACGCCGTGATGAACGTCCCCGCTTCCAGGGCGGCGGCCGGGTTTTGCGTTCCGATGCGGACTATCGTCTCGCGGGACCGGTGATGGGAGAGGGGGATGATCTCGTTGTTGAGGATGACGGAGAAGAGGCTTAAGATCAGCCCGATGACCAGGAGCGGCAGCACAACGCCGATGAGGCTGATGCCGTTGGAGCGGATCGCGATGAGTTCATTGTCGCTGGACAGGCGGCCGACCGAGAGCAGGATCGCCGCCAGGGTCGCGATAGGAAGGATGAACCGGAAGAGAAAGGGGATCAGGTAGAGGAAGAGCTTGCCTGCCGACAGCAGGGGGACCCCTTTGGCGATGATGAGCTCGGCGATCTTGACCATATTGCCCAGGACCATGACGAAGGTCAAAACGAAGATCGAGATGGCGAAGGCCGCCAGGAATTCCTTGAGGATGTAGTGGCGCAGGATTTTCATCGGTTCAGCCTCGGGCGAACGCCAGGGCGCAGACGCTCGCGGCCCCGGCGGTCTTCAATCGGCGGCCGGCCTCGGCGACGGTGGCGCCGGTGGTGACCACATCATCGAGCAGAAGGATCTTTTTTCCCACCACGTCCGTCGCGTCCGCGACGCCGAAAGCGCCGCGCAGGTTCGTCTGCCGGCCTCGCTGGTCGAGGGTGGCTTGGGGACGTGTATTCCTGATCCGCCGCAGGTTTTGGAGGACGGGCGGCCCGCCCAGCCCCCGGGCGAGCAGCAGCGCCTGGTCGAATTCACGCTCGCGCAGCCGCGCGGGATGCAGAGGAACAGGCGTCAGGCCATCGACTCGCTCCAGGATGGTTTCGTTCCTTTCGCTTAAGACTTCTCGCATCAGGCGCGCCAGGGTGCTTGCCAGGTAGGGGCGGTTTTGGTATTTGAATCGATGGATGAGCTCGCGCGTCGGCCCCTCATAAACAAAGCAGGTCAAGAGCCTGTCAATCGGGTCGCCGGGGCCGCCGATGGAGACGTGGAAGTGCCGGCGCATGGCGGCGGAACAGGGCCGGCAGATGTTCGCGTCGTACGCTTCGACCTGGCGGCCAAAGATCTTGCCGCAAAGATGGCAGCTTTTAGGCCAGCAGGTTTCTAACAAAGCGTTCCAAAGCGTTTTGAGCATGAAAATCATGGTAACATTTAGGGGCGGGGTTGTCAAAAGAATTGACACCCCAACGCTTTATTTGTAAAATGAACCTCATGGAAAACAAAGAAGTTTTTTCCCTCAGGCAGCGGCTGAAGCAACTGGTGAAGGAGAAGGCTTATCATGAAGGCCCCATCAAGCTCGCCAGCGGCAAGATGAGCCATTATTATTTGGACGCGCGCGCGGTGACGCTCAGCAGCGAGGGAGCTTATTGCGTCGGCCATGTCCTCTTCGATATGATCAAGGACCTGAAGATCGTTGCGGCCGGAGGGCCTACGATGGGCGCTGATCCCATGGTGGGCGCCTTGGCGGTGGCAAGTTTTCTTAACCATAAGCCTATCAATACGTTTCTTGTCAGAAAGACCCCGAAAAGCCATGGCCGCATGCTCCAGGTCGAGGGGCCTGTCCTTAATGCCGGAGAAGCGGTGGTGTTATTGGATGATGTGGCGACCACCGGCGGCTCCCTGGTCGATGCCATTGAGAT
>JBFZAX010000042.1:0-8161 GCA_041308805.1 Candidatus Omnitrophota bacterium
TCTGTCTGCTCTTACTCGACGGAAAAAGGTTATTTCGACCTGACGGTGCGGCGCATCCCGAGGGGTATGATCACTTCCGCCATCCACCGTCTTGAGACGGGCGACGTCCTGGGGATCCGCGGGCCGTTCGGCAGCGCCTTCCCCCTGGATAAAATGCACGGCAACAATATCCTCATCATCGCCGGCGGGCTGGGCATCGTGCCGCTGCGCTCGCTGATCAATTACATCCTCGACAAGAGGAAGGATTTCGGCGATGTCCAGATCCTTTTGGGGTGCAAGACGCCCAAAGACATGCTGTTCGGCGAAGAGATGGAGAAGTGGGGCAAGAGGGCGGACATCCAGTTCAACTGCACGGTCGACAGGGCCGATCCCGACTGGAAGGGAAATGTCGGGCTGATCACGAGCCTTATCCCGGGCATCTCGCTGAAACCGAAACAGACCTACGCGGTCGTCGTCGGGCCGCCGATCATGTATAAATACGTCATCGTCGAATTGATGAAGAAGGAGATCCCCGAAAAGCAGATCATCGTGTCGCTGGAGCGGCGCATGAAGTGCGGCCTGGGCAAGTGCGGTCACTGCCAGATCCGCGGCGTCTACGTGTGCCAGTGCGGCCCGGTCTTCACCTTTGAGCAGCTCAGGGAGCTGGAAGGCGAATGCCACGAAGGAGAGTGCCATGTCAAAGCCTAAACCTAAAGTCGCCTTTTTCGAGTTCACCGATTGCGAGGGCTGCCAGCTGCAGGTCGCCAACCTCGGGCCGGGCCTCCTGGAGTTGCTGAAGGTGGTCGACCTCGTGAACTTCCGCGAGATCATGAGCGAGCAGGGAGAGGAGTACGACGTCCTGGTGGTGGAGGGCAGCGTCGCCTCCCGCCACGACGAGGAGCGCCTGAAGCAGATCGCGGCGAAGGCCAAGGTGATCGTGGCCCTGGGCGCGTGCGCGACCATCGGCGGCGTCAACAACCTCAAGAATCTCAAGTCGCTGGAGGAGCAGAAGAAGATCGTCTACGGCACGAAGGTCGACCCGGTGCCAGACGCCATCCCGACGAAGCCGATCGATGAGGTGGTGAAGGTCGATTATTATATCCACGGCTGCCCCATTTACGGGCCGGAGTTTGTGCGCGTCATGGAGCACGTTCTTTTGGGCAAGCCCTACCAGGTGCCGAACTATCCGGTGTGCGTGGAATGCAAGCAGAACGAGAACATCTGCGCTTACGAAAAAGGGCTCTTTTGCCTGGGGCCGGTCACGCGGGCGGGCTGCAACTCGTGGCTGCCGAACCACGGCGGGATCTGCGTGGGGTGCCGCGGGCTGCTCGAGAACCCCGCCTCCGACGCCCAGAAGGACATCCTGGCCAAATACGGCCTGACGGTCGACGAGATCCTCGATAAATTCACTCTGTACTGCGGCAGCAAGAAAGAGAGCGCGAAATATGGACAAGAGTTCAAAAAGTAAGGACGTTAAGATCGACGTGCATTACCTGACCCGCGTCGAGGGACACGGGGACATTTGCGTCGATGTCAAGGCCGGAGAGCTGAAGGAGTGCAAGTTCAAGGTCATCGAGTCGGCGAGATTCTTTGAGACGATGCTGCGCGGCCGGCTCGTCTATGAGGCCCAGCACTTGACCTCCCGCATCTGCGGCATCTGCGCCTGCGGCCATAGCCTCGCGTCGCTGAAGGCCTCGGAAAAGGCCATCGGCGTCGAGCCCCATGCCGACACGGTCCTCTTGCGCAAGCTCCTGCTGCATCAGGAGCAGTTGGACAGCCACGTCCTGCATTTTTACGTGCTCGTCGCCCCGGACCTGCTGGGCGTCAAGAGCATCATCCCCCTGGTCAAGACCCACAAGCCCGTTATCGAGCGGGCCTTCCGGATGAAGAAGGTTGCCGACGTGGCTTGCGAGGTGCTGGCGGGCCGCCACACGCATCCGATTTCCTTCGCCATCGGCGGGGTCACCAAGATCCCCGATCCGGCGCAGCTGAAAAAAGTCCACCAGATGATGGTGGAGGCGCGCGCTGACTTCGAAGAGACGGTGGAACTCTTCAAGAAGCTCACCCTGCCGGCGTATGAGCGCAAGGCCCAGTACGTGGCGCTCTCCAACGACGAGGAGTACGCTTTCTACGAGGGCAAGATCAATATCAACGGCGAGAAGCTGGTCGATGTCCAGGATTACAAGAAGGTCATTATCGAAGAGGTCCGGGATTATTCGTCGGCGAAGTTCGTCTCGGTCAATGACGCCCCTTACATGGTCGGCGCCCTGGCGCGTTACAATCTGAACGGCGACAAGTTGCACAAGAAGGCCAAAGATGCCGCCGCCTACCTGGGGCTCAAGAGGCCTTGTCACAATACGTTCATGAACACCGTCGCCCAGGTGGTGGAGTGGGGGCATTGCCTGGAGGAGTCCATCGCGATCATCGAGCGGATCCAGAAGGAAGGGTTGAACGAAGAGAAGATCCTCGTGACGCCTTTTCCGCCGAAAGATGCCTGGCCCATCAAGACGAAGGCGGGGCGCGGAGCCGGCGCGGTCGAGGTCCCCCGGGGTATTCTGTTCCATGACTATACGGTCGACGGCAGCGGGGTCGTGACGGATGCCAATTGCATCATCCCGACGAACCAGAATATCAATAATCTGGAAGCGGATATGAGGAAGATCGTTCCCGAGATCGTCGGCAAGCAGAGCAAGGAAGAGATGACGCTGACGCTGGAGATGCTGGCGCGGGCCTATGATCCTTGTATCTCGTGTTCGACGCATATCCTCGATGTCCGATTCGTCTGATAATAAAAGGATCGCCGTTATCGGCCTGGGCAACACCTTGCGCCGCGATGACGGCGCCGGGATCCATATCCTGGCGCGTCTGGAAGAGCGCCTCAAGGACGTCCAGCAAGTCTCTTTCCTGAACTTCGGCATCTCGAGCTTCGGCCTCGTGAATAAGATCAGCGATTTTGACGAGGTGGTGCTGGTCGACGCCATCGACGCCGGGCTTTCTCCCGCGGACTTCAGGATCTTCGGGCTGGAGGATGTGGCTCTGCAGGTCCGGGACAAGAAGCTTTCTTCGCACGAATTGTCCCTGGGTGATCTCCTGCAGCTGTATCAGGCGCTGGGCCTGTCGACGCGCGTCCATGTCGCCGGCATCCAGGTCAAAGACACTTCTTACGGCCTGGACATGACGGCGCCCCTGCAAGAGGCGGTGCCGCGCGTCGCCGATCAGGTCGCCGCATTTGTCAAGACGCTCCCGCAGACCCCTTCCGCCTCCGCAGGAGACCACGGCCTTTAGGTCATGGAAGAACGCGAAGCATGCTTCGGCGGATGTCACTGGATGTCCGTGGCCGACTGTCGTGGCGGGATGAGCCCGATGAAGTCAAAGGCAAGAGCGCTTTGCCGAAGGCGGCCACATCCTGGGCCCACGGACTTTAATCTCTGTGTTCCATAGCCCGCAAGCCTCTCGTATTTCCATGATCTCTCTGGCGCAGGCCCGTAAAGCCATCTCCCGGTTCGCCGTCCCCCGTTCAACAGAGACCCTTGATCTGTCTTCGGCCTGCGGCCGCGTCCTCGCGCAGGATGTCTTTGCTCTTCAGGATGACCCGTCTTTCGTGCGTTCATTTATGGACGGATTTGCGGTGCGCAGCGTCGATGTCCGAAGGCCCGGGATTTGCCTGTGGGTCGCCGGCGCGGTGCCTGCCGGACGGGTCTTTCTCCGACGTATCCTCAAAGGAGAGTGCGCGCGCGTCGCGACCGGCGCGATGCTGCCGCCGGGCAGCGATACGGTCGTCATCCAGGAAGAGACGCGGCCAGCCGGCCGTTGCGGTGTCGAGATCCTTAAGGCTCCCCGACCGGGTGAGAATGTCTATCCCCGGGGCGCTTTTGCCAAAAAGGGGCAGCGCCTCTTGCGCGCCGGGCGTGTCTTGAGCGTCCCGGACGTCGGGCTTATGGCCGCCGCCGGCCATCGGAAGGCCAAGGTCGCGGCCGCGCCGTCCGTGGCTGTCTTGTCGACGGGCAGCGAGATCGTGGCGCCCGGGTCCCGCAAGACGCCCGTCCAGGTCTGGAATGCGACAGCGCCCTTGCTCCTGGCGGGATTGCGCGCGGCCGGCATCGAGCCTGTCTATCTGGGGATCGCGCGCGACGAGCGCGGCCCGTTGTCGCGCAGGATACGGGAAGGGCTTAAACACGATGTCTTATTGATCACGGGCGCTGTTTCTGTCGGCAGCCTTGATCTTGTCCCGCGGGCGCTTCGGGAAGCGGGCGCGCGGACCGTATTTCACAGGGTCCGGATGCGCCCGGGAAAGCCTTTTTTATTCGCCCGCAAAGGCCGATGTCTTATCTTCGGCCTTCCCGGGAACCCGGTTTCGACTTTTATCGGGTTTTCTCTTTTGGTGGCGCCGGCCTTGCGTCGGATAATGGGATATCCGGCTGTGTCCGGCAAAGAAGAAGGGGTCCTGCAAAGGGAAGTTCGCAACGACTCCGGGCGTCTTTCGTTTTTTCCCGCACGGCTCATCGGCAGAGGGTCCGGGGGGCTCGTCGTTTATCCTGTCGCCTACGCCGGCAGCGCCGATCTGCCGGCGCTTGCGCGCGGGAACGGATTTTTTTCTCTCGGGCCGGGCTGCCGTCGCGCTTTAAAAGGCTCGAAGGTCCGCGTTGTCAGGATGGGGGCGTTATGACCGCCGGCTATTCTTATCTGAGGCTGTCTCTGACCGACAGGTGCAATTTCGACTGTTTTTATTGCCGGCCTTCCTTGCGCCGGGACCGGCTGCCCGCGCAGGCATACTTAAGCTGCGGTGAATTTTGCTGGCTGGCGAAAGAGCTGGCGGGCCGCGGCGTCCAGCACGTCCGCCTGACGGGAGGAGAGCCCCTTCTGCGGCCGGATGTCGAAGGGCTCGCGCGGCAACTCTGCGTCATCCCCGGGATCGGCCGTCTTTCACTGACGACGAACGGCTACTATCTCGCGCAACGGGCCCGCGGGTTGCGCGAGGCCGGGGTCAGCCGGATCAACATCAGCCTTGACACCCTTAAGCGCGGACGCTTCCGGCGTCTGACCGGCGTCGACGGATGGGGTCGCGTCCTCGCCGGGATCAGAGCGGCGCGGCGGGAGGCTTTTGAGAAGGTCAAGCTCAACGTGGTGCTGTTAAAGGGCGTCAATGACGATGAGATCCTGGATTTCGTGGCCTTCGGCGAGCGGGAAGGCGCCGAAGTGCGTTTCATCGAATACTTTGTGACCGGGATCGGTTGCGGCGGGGGAGATCCGGCCTTTGTCCCGACCGCGACGGTCCGAAAGGTCATCGAAGAGCGGTTCGGCCCGCTTTCGGCCCTCGGCAGCGACCCGGCCTCGGGGCCGGCCCGGTATTTTCGGGCTCCGGGCCGTCTTGTCCGCTTAGGGTTCATCAGCTCGGTGACGGATTTCTTCTGCGGGACATGCAATCGCTTGCGGGTGACCTGCGACGGCCGGATCTATCCGTGCCTGCATTCCGCGTATCACGTCGCCCTCGCCGACTCCTTGCGCCGAAAAGATTTTTGCGGGGCGGTCTTGAGCATAGAAGATGTTTTTTCGAATAAGAAGTATTATAATAGGTTTAACTGTCCTCAGGCGCCGCAGATGTCCCGTATGGGCGGCTGAGCAGGGGGGGGCGCGGCGGTTCCGCGCTGTCGTTAAAGGATCCTAAGAGATGCCAACAGCAACTGTCCGCATGATCGATACTGGCGGCAAGGCCGCCACCCGGCGCGTCGCCAGGGCGCGGGCCAGGGTCGTGGCTTCAGCCTCGCTCCTGCAGCAGATCCAACGGGGGCGTTTGCCTAAGGGGGATTGTCTGGCTGCGGCCCAGGTCGCGGGCATCATGGCGGCGAAGAATACCCCGGCGTTGGTTCCTTTGTGCCATCCTTTGCGGCTGAGCCATGTCGCCATCGATTTTACTTTCGGTGAAAGATTTTTGGAGATCACGTGCGTCGCTCGGGCGACGGAGGCGACCGGCGTCGAGATGGAAGCGCTGGTCGGGTGTGCCGCCGCAGCCTTGACCGTTTATGATATGGCCAAGACTCAGGAGCAGGGGATCGTCATCGCCGACCTGCGGCTGCTGGAAAAGACAGGCGGCAAGAAAGATTACCGCGCCAAAGGACCGGGGAGGCGCTGAGGAAATATGGAAGGCCGGGTTTTTTCTATAAACATCAGCGACAGGAAAGGCGGCCCTAAGAACATGGTCCGCCAGGCGGCGGCGGTCCAGGACCTGGGGCTGGAAGGGGACGCGCACGCGGGGCCGGGGCTGCGCCAGGTCAGTCTTCTGGCGATCGAGGATATCGAGGACGCGGAGTTTTCTTCTTCAGGTTCGACGGAGCTGCGTCCGGGGATCTTCGGGGAGAACATCACGACGGAAGGGGTCGCTCTTTCGCGGCTCGCCCCCGGCGACCGGATCCTGATCGGGGATGCCGTCGTCCTTCGGGTGCGCCAGCGCGGGAAAGATTGTCCGGACCCTTGCCGGATCGGCCGGGAGCTGGGTGTTTGCATCATGCCTAAGCTTGGCCTCTTCGCTTCGGTCGAGCAAGGCGGGACGTTGCGGGTTTATGACAAGGTCCGGATCCAATCCAACCGTCCGCGCTATCTGCGTCTGCCGTCTTTATTTTCAATATGGAAGACATAAGAGATCTGACCCGTCCGTTGCTGGTTGAGCGCCTCGGCTCTTTAGGGATCGAGTCCTATCGGGCCGGCCAGATCTTTGAATGGCTCTATAAGAGGGGCGTGAGCGATTTCTCGTTCATGACGAACCTGTCCGGGGAGGCGCGCGCGAAGCTCGCGCAGGCATTCGTTTTTGATTCGCCCGCCGTCGAGGAGATCGCCACCGCCGGCGACCTGACGCAGAAGTTCCTTTTGCGGCTCAAGGACGGGGCGTTCATCGAGGCGGTCTCGATCCCTTTTAAGTCGTGGCTCACCGCCTGCCTCTCTGCTCAGGTCGGTTGCAGGTTCCGCTGTCCCTTTTGCGCCAGCGGCGCGGAAGGGTTCAGGCGCGACCTCGCGGTCCATGAGATCATCGCCCAGTATCTGGTGATCCGCGACCACGTCCCCGGACACAAGATCTCGAATGTCGTTTTTATGGGGATCGGAGAGCCTCTCGATAATTACGAGGCGGTCCTGAGGGCGATCCGTATCTTGAACGATCCCCTGGGGGTCCGTTTGGGGATCCGCAAGATCACCGTTTCGACGTCGGGCATCGCCCCGGCCATCGAGCGTATGGCCTCGGAAGGGCTCCAGATCGAACTGTCCGTCTCGCTGCACGCCGCGGACGATGAAAAACGCGACGCCTTGGTCCCCGTGAACAGGAAATATCCCCTGAAAGTCCTGATGGCGGCGGTCAGGAAATACATCCAGGCGACGAAGCGCAAGGTCACTTTTGAGTATGTCCTTTTGGGAGGGGTCAATACCGCCGTGGAAGACGCCCAGGGGGTTTTGAAGCTCTTGCGTGGGTTAGACAGCCGCGTTAACCTTATTCCTTATAACGCGACTGAGGCCCACGGGGTCTTTCAGCCGCCCTCCAAGCTCGAAGTCCTGTTTTTCAAGAATTATCTGAGCAAAGCCGGGGTCGATGTCACGTTGCGCCTGCCGCGGGGGACGGATATCGTGGCCGCCTGTGGACAGCTGCGGGCCCGCGCTCTGCAGAAGAAAAGGGAGAGGGGAAGATGACGCTCGCCGGGAAGGCCCATACGACCGAGATCAAGGTGCGCTACGCCGAAACGGACAAGATGGGGATCGTCTACTATGCCAACTACCTGGTCTGGTTCGAGGTGGGCCGCACGGAGTATCTGCTCGCGCAGGGGCTCGACTATGTCGATGTCGAGAAGGAAGGGCTTTACATGGCCGTGGTCGAAGCGCGCTGCGTCTATAAGTCCCCGGCCCGCTACGGAGATATCCTCATCGTCGAGACATGGCCCCAGAAGGTCAAGAATTCCAGCCTGGAATTCGGCTATCGGATCGTGCGCGCCAAAGACCGCAAGCTGTTGGCGGAAGGGATGACGGCCCACGTCCTCATCGATAAGGACATCCGGCCGCGCAAGATCCCTGAGAAGATCAGGGAGCTCTTAACGTGAACCAGTCGATAGTCAATGGTCAATGGTCGATTGTCTATGGCCGTAACCGAAGTCGGAAGTCGGAAATCGGAAGTCCGAAAGATCTGACTTCGGACATCTGACCTCGG
>JBFZAX010000043.1:0-5221 GCA_041308805.1 Candidatus Omnitrophota bacterium
AGGTGTCGGGATTCAAAACCGACCCGTCCTCCTCCCTCCTGTTTGATCGTCTTTGCCAAGGTTTCGAAGATCGGCCCTTTGTATTGGGTGATCGTAAGGCCGGGGCCGGCTTTTTTCTTGAATTCGGCGGCGTATCGAAAATCGGTGAAAAGTCTCATTCCTTTGCCCGCGATCAAGAGATAGGAATCGGGCGCGGGAAATCCTGTGAGGTAGGAGATGTTGGGCTCGGCGCTGAGAAGCAGGGCGCTGAGTTTTTGGGAACCGAGAAAGGATTGGACCTTGCTTAAGCGGTCGTTCGCCCCGGGTCCACGAGGCCGGAGCGCTGTCCAGGGGCGCATGGCGGGTCTACCTCTTTTTCTTTTTTGAGGGACCGAGCCCCAGGGCGGCTAAGAACGCCAGATCATAGCTGAAAGCGCCGAATCCGGATATGGAGCCTACGCAGACAGGCGCGATGACGGAGGTCTGCCGGAATTCTTCCCGGGCGAAGATGTTGGAAAGATGGACCTCGACGGCCGGGACGCCGGCGGCGGCGACCGCGTCGCGGATGGCCACGCTTGTGTGGGTATAGGCGGCCGGGTTGATGATCAGGCCGTCGAATTTTCCGCGCGCGTCGCCGATGATGTCGACGATCTCTCCTTCGTGGTTGGATTGCACGGCCGTGAGCGCCACTTTATGTTCTTTCGCCAGCGCTTTGAGGGTCTTGTTGATCTTGTCCAGCGTCACGGTCCCGTAGATCTCGGGTTCGCGTTTGCCGAGCAGGTCCAGGTTGGGGCCGTGGATCACGAGAAATTTTTTCATGGGGTTTTCCTCCGGGTCGCAGCTGAACGATTGCAATGGTTTTATCGCCTCGTCGCGGGAGCCCTGTTCGCAGATCAGTCTATAGTCAATGGTCGATAGTCGATTGTCTATCCTCAAAGACCAAAGACAAACCGAAGTCGGAGGTCCGAAAAATCTGACTTCGGACCTCCGACGTCGGACTTCGTTTTTTTCCATTGACAATAGACCATCGACTATAGACTATCGACCGCTTGCTCGTTCTCTCTTACTCGTCCGCCTTTAGTTCTCTCGCCTCATCGATGAGCATGACGGGGATGTCTTCGCGGATCGGGTACGCCTTGCGGCACGCGCGGCAGATCAGTTCTTCTTTTTCCTGGACGATGCTTTTTTTGCAGATCGGGCAGGCCAGGATATCCAGGAGCTCCTTATCCAACATGAGGCCCCCCTTCTTTTTTGTTGGTCTTGTCGACATATCCCATCCGCAGCTCGTAAAGGAGCTGTTCTAAGATCTCTCCTTCTTCCTTGTCCAGATTGCCCTGGGTCTTTTTTTGCAGGACGCTCAAGGTGTCGATGATGAACTTGGCCTGGCCGATGTTCTCCTCGGTCTTTTTCGTCATGGGGTTCGGCAGGAGGCCGAGGGCGATCCACGCCTGCATCCCGAGCGTGGTCAGGAAGAACTTAAAGTCCGCCTCGGGGATCCGCTGGTCTTCGGCAGGGGCTCCCTCCGTTTCATTTTTTGCCGTTTCCTTCCACTTCTCGTCCACCCTCTTTTCTGTTGAATCTTCCATGGTCGCGCTCCTTATCTATTGGATGATCACTCCGGCATAACCGACCACCGAAGAAATGTCCCCTGTCGTATCCCCGCTTGTCTGGTAGCCGACGAGTTTGCCGTGACGGGCGCCCAGGTGTTTGGCCGCTATCAGGACGGCGGCCGTAGGGCCGGCGCCGCACATCGAAATATCCAGCCGCTCGATCTTTTCCGACAGGGCCGCGGCGTCCAGGTCCAGGATCGCGCGGATCGCTTCGCGGTCCTTCTTTTCGGCGTCCGCCTGGGGCTCATAATGCGTCATGTCTGAGCTGGCGATGAGCAAGACCTTTTGGCCGCAGGCTTTGATGCCGGTTGCCAGCGCCTGCGCAATATCTTTATACATCAAATCGTCGCCCGGAGCAAGCGTGATGGGGACCAGGGAGATGTCGGAGCCTAGGATCGCCTGCAGAAGCGGCAATTGGACTTCGATGGAATGTTCGTAGAGATGGGCCCGGGGGTCTTCTTTTAAATATTTGGAGTGTTCGATGAGCAGGCGCGCCAAGGGCGCGTTCAGGGAGATCGACCCCAGAGGCGTCTCCCATTCTCCTTCAACCATCAGGCTGCAGGGGGAGCCCAGGCCGGTGTGGTTAGGGCCCAAGATGACGCAGGCGGCCGGCGGCGTCAGGCTGGAGAGCACGGCGGCAGCGATCTTGCCGGAGTAAATATAGCCCGCGTGGGGCAAGACGCAAGCGATAGCCTCTTGCGGAAGGGGCCGCGGTTCGGGGCGCAGAGAGTCGATGAGCTTTTTGAGTTTGAGGGGGTATTCCGGATAGAAATGTCCGGCGACCGCCGGCATCATCTGCACCGAGGACCTCGTGGACGAACAAGACCGATTTCATCAGGTCAGGAGCGGAGACTTTGCTGTGCGCTTCGATGACCTTCAAGACGCGGTCGTTGAGATAGGGTTTGAAGGCCCGCATATCCACGTCGCCGTTCATCGGCGCTTGGTGGTCATCCAGGTTGATGACATTGTGCAGGTGCATGCCGATGAGCCGCTTGCCGCACAGGCGCAGGAATTCCTCTTTGCCCGTCAAGCCCAGCTGTTCAAAGATGTATCCGTGGCCCACGTCATGCCAGTACCCGATATAGGGTGAAGAAAAGCGGTCGAGGATGGTCTTGAGCTCTTCGACATCCGGGATCTCGCGGTAATAGAATCTGTTCTCCACTCCGAGGCGGATGTCCGCCTTTTCCGCGCAAGGGACGAGGGATTCGAGGCTGCGGATCAGCTGGTTGAAGAAATTGCGGCTTTTTTTGCGGCGTTCGGCGACGAAATTCGCCCTCAGCTCTTTGAAAGCGAGCGTCTCCCCTTCGCCGGCGTTCGCCAGGCGGATCATGTCGCGGGTCCTGTCTTCCATCTCGACCCGGCCGGTGTGCAGGACGACGGCGCGGGCGCGCAGTTTTTTGGCGGTGGCGATGGTGCGCTGGGTGAGCTCGACGGCGCGTTTCCTCTCGTCTTCATCGAGGGCGGACAAGGAGAAACAATCAGGTTTGGCGTCGAAACGGTTAAAGCCTTCGGGGGCGGGGCAGTAGTTGTGGAGGCTGGAAAAGGTCAGGTGCAGTTGACGCGCGGCGGCCGCGATGTCGTCGACCATCTTTGGCGTCAGGGAAAAATTGAGCTCCAGGCAGCGGATGCCCAAGCGCTCGATCTCTTCGGCGATCGCTCTGCCGTCATCCCAGCGGTCCGCGTTCCAGGCGGTGGACACAGCCAGCATAGACTAGAATTTCCGGCGGCTGCGCTTTCTTTTCTTCTCGCTGGGTTTCTCGTAGTGCTTGCGCTCTTTGATCTCCTTGAGAGTCCCCTCGCGTTCTATCTTCCTCTTGAAGCGACGCAGCGCCGATTCGAACGATTCATCTTTTCTGACTTCGACTTCTGTCATGGACGGCTCACCCCTTTTGTCCCTATTTATGGAAAGTTTAAATATATCATGTCCTCTTTGCGGTGTCAACTTATGGTTTTTCGATCCTTCGCAGGGATCCCAGGGTTTGTGTCCGGGGGACGCAGGTCCCTGGTTTTCTATCCGGGAGGGGCTCCGTTCATTTCACCTCGAAAGAGATGATCACATTAAAAGAAAGTTTATCGTTCTTCTTGAGTTTTTCGGGGAATTCCGGGTAGGGCGCGGCGTCGTTGACGCTCTGCAGCGCGATCCCCCGCAGGTATGCGCTGGGCGCCGACTGGTTCTCGTTGACGTCGGATTCCAGGAGGGTCCCCTGGGCGTTGATAGAAAAAGTGAGGAAGACATCCCCTTCTTCGATCTTTTTGTAGTGATAATACGCCAGCCGGCGGATGCGCTCGCGGATCAGCGTGTAATAGTTCTTGTATTCCGGCGACCGGGCGATCTCCCCCGGGATATTGGGCATATTCACGGTCTTCTTGAACGGGAGGTCCTTGTTGTCGATGGCCGGTTTTTCTTTTTTGAGGATCTCGTTCTTGATAAGGTCTCCCATCGCGGTCATCTTCTTGATGAGGAACTCCTGGGTCGAGGGCTGCTCTTCCCGCAAGACGGCCTCATCGGGGAGCCGGGGGGTCTGGGCGAGCATCTTTTGGATGGCCTGCATCTGCTGGTAGGTGATCTCCAGCGGCCGCGACGGCGCCGGCGCGGGCGCCGCCTTAGGCTGGTAAGGAAGGCTGACCAGCGCGGCGCTGTGCAGGAGCGCGGAGAGCGCGATGCAAAAAACGAGCAATCCCTGTTGGCCCATGGTTTTATTGTAGCAGATTTTACCGGCGCGCCAAGGCTCTCTTAAAAAAGGTGGCGCAGCCCCGCCAGGACGCGGCGGCCGGCCGCCGGGTAGAAATTGCGGGTTCCGGCGAATGTCGAGACAACGCCGTATTCCGAATATTCCGCATCCAGGAGATTGTCGAGGCGGACAAAGAGCTCCGTCCCTTTTAAGGAGAAGTTCGCGTCGATGCCTCCGGTCACGAAGGCGTCCAGGGGTTTGTATCCGTTGGCCTCGTCGTTGATCAGGTACATGGAGCCGACGTAGTCGATATGAAAAGCGAGCGACAGGTTGTCCCGGGGCGTCCAGCGCAACCCTCCGGAGGTCTGGTAACGCGGGACCGCGGGGATATCCTGCCCCTCATAGGTTCCTTCCCCGAATAGGGCTTTAGTGAAAGTGTAATTGGTGAAAAACGAGACCGTTGGCGTCAGGGGGACCTGCGATTCCAGCTCGCAGCCCCAGCGTTCGGTCTTGTCGTAGTTGCTGTTGACGAACGTCAGCGGGTCGAAGTAGATCTCGTTATCCGTCCAGATAAAAAAGGAATTGATGTTGAGGAACGTCCGGGGCGCGAAGGCGTACCGGCCTCCGATCTCCAGGTTTTTCGAGGTCTGCGGTTGCAGGGACGTGTTCAGCCCGCCGGTCCCGTACGTATTGGAGCTGAAGAATTCGTCGACCAGCGGGTAACGCAGGCTGGTGGAGAAGTTCAGATACAGGCTGGACTGGGGCGAAGGCGTGAAGATCGCTCCTGCCTCGTAGACATTGTCGCTCAGATCGACCTCCTCCTTCTCTTGCACCTGTTCGGTCTGCTTAAAACGGTAATCCTCGCGCAGATGGCGGAACCCCGTTCTTAAAGACCAGCGAGAGGTCAGGTCGATCTGGTCCTGGAGGTAGAATCCGAGGGAGTTCCTCGTGATGCAGATT
>JBFZAX010000044.1:0-6872 GCA_041308805.1 Candidatus Omnitrophota bacterium
CCTCTATGCCGGCGTTGGGCCTGTCGGAAATATCCTGGACCCGGCTTTTGCGATCGAAGAGATCTGGCGGCCGTGTGACCACTTCGGCCATTGCAACCCGTGCGACATGAAGGTCAAGACCAACAGGTTCCAGCAATTCGGCCACACTTCGGTCGAAGTGAAGTTTCCGCAGTGATTTTATAGGCAGGATCACCGAGTCACCGGTTTAGTCTATAGTCGATGGTCAATGGTCGATTGTCGATACCGGCTAGCCTGTTTGCCCGTTATCCGGTTAGCCTGTTTTTGGTTATCCTGTTGGCCTGTTATCCGGTTATCCCGTTAACGGGCTAACCGGCAAGCGGGACAACAGGCAAACAAAACAACGGGTCAACGTATTTCAGTTTTGACAATAGACCATAGACTATGGACTATTGACTGCTTGTGGTCTGTTGATTTGGCAATAGAGGTGACTTTTTCATGCCTCAAATTTTCCTTTCAGCCCATCAAATGCGCGCCCTCGACCGTTTAGCGGTGACGCGTTTTGCCATTCCTTCGCTGATCTTGATGGAGAATGCCGGCCGAGCGGTGGCAGACGAGGTCTTAAGATCTCTGCCTAAGAAGGGAAAGAGGTCTGTGGTCGTCATCTGCGGTAAGGGCAATAACGGGGGTGACGGCCTGGTCTGCGCCCGGCATCTGCAGAACTCGGGGGTTCGCGTCAGCGTTTTTTTGACGGACGATCCCCGGGAGATGAAGGGCGACGCGAAGGTTAACTATGAGATCATCCGGCGGATGGGGTTGCTTGCGCCTGTCTTGCGCCGTCCCGAAGGTTGGCGGTCTGGCCAGCGATGTCTTAAAAGGGCCTCTGTCGTCGTAGACTCTCTCTTCGGCACGGGGTTCTCAGGAGAGGCGGATGTTTTCTTTTCCCGCGTGATCGCCGCGATCAATTGTTACGGTAAGACCGTGGTCGCGGTCGACGTGCCTTCGGGATTGGATGCGACGACGGGCCGGCCGGCCCTCTCTTGCGTCCGGGCCGCGAAGACCGTGACTTTTGCGTATCCGAAGAGAGGGTTTTTAAATAGAGAGGCAGCGCCTTTTTTGGGAAGAGTGGTCGTCAGGGATATCTCGATCCCTCCTGCGGCGTTGAAACTCCTGCCCTGACGGGGCCGGGGGTTCCCGGGTCGATTCGGCGGATTCTTTCTGTTGTCGCCATTCAGAAAATGTGATAGAACTAAGAAAGTCGAAAGACAGGGTCTTTCAGCCTTACCCAGGTTCAATCGCCAGCCCGTTCGCGTTTTATGTCTCTGGATAGTTACAAGAGCGTCCTCGTCACCGGCGCCACCGGCCTAGCCGGATCCGGCGTCCTGCGTTGCCTCCTCGATCGCCATCCCCATTTGACCATCCGCGCCGTCACCTACAAGCACATGAGGCCTTTTTTCAGGCATCCGCGGGTGCATTATGCTTACGGGGACCTCAGGCAAGCGAAGGATTGCCATCGGCTGGCCAGAGGATGCGAAGCCGCGGTCATGACGTCCGGCGTCACCCCGAACGCCTTCACCGCCCACCTGGGGCCGGAGAACCAGGTCAATGAAAACGTCCTCCTGAATATTCAGTTCTTGAACGCGTTAGGCCAGGCCGGGGTCCGTCGGACGGTCTTTGTAAGCTCGGCGGCCGTCTATCAGGAATTCGGCGGCGCTATTAAGGAATCGGAGCTGGACATGAACGTTGACCCTCCTCCGGCGTATTTCGGGATCGGCTGGACGATGCGTTTTTTTGAGAAGATGTGCCGGTTCTGGCACGAACGAACCGGCATGGAGATCCTCATCGCCCGGGCGGCCAACATCTTCGGCCCCTGTGACCGTTTTGATCCCATGGTCTCCCGTTTTATCGCGGCGTTGATCCGCAGGGCCGTGGATAAAGAAGACCCCTTTGAGGTGTGGGGCCGGCCGGAAGTGGCCCGGGACGTGATCTATATCGATGATTTTGCCGAGGCGGTGAGGCTCATGCTGGATCACGACACCTTGCGGTCCGACACTTTCAATATCGGCTCGGGAGTGGCGACCACCGTCGGGCAGGTTGTCTCCTGGATCCTGGGGCACGCGGGCCATGATCCGGAGCAGATCGTCTACCATGAACATAAGCCGATGACCTTGGCTTTCCGTTGTTTGGATTGTTCCAAGGCCAGGCGTCTGTTAGGGTGGAAGCCGGAGCATACGGTCGAGGTCGGTATCCGTAAGACGCTGCAGTGGTGGAAGGCGAACATGAAATGGTGGCGGATCTAGGTCGGGCATGCGGATCTTAGCTCAACGGGTGAGCCGGGCGCAGGTCGCCGTGGATGGCAGGAAGGCCGGTTCCATCGGCCGCGGGCTTTTGCTTTTGGTCGGCATCGGCGCGCAAGACGCGCAGGAAGATATTGATTCTTTGGCCGTCAAGGTGGCCCGTCTCCGGGTCTTTGAAGACGCGGCAGGGAAGATGAATCTCGATATCGCCCAGGCCGGAGGGAGCCTCTTGAGCGTTCCTCAATTCACGCTTTATGCGGACCTGAGCAAAGGCAACCGGCCGGGGTTCGAAGTCGCCGCTCCCCCTGACAGGGCAAAAAAACTTTGGGGCGATTTCAATCAATCTTTGCGAAAAGCCGGTCTCATCGTCGAAGAGGGCGTTTTTGGGGCCCGCATGGACGTGGAGCTCGTCAATGATGGCCCGGTTACGGTATGGTTGGATTCGAAGGATATTTTTTAGGGATTCTTTTAACGTGAATTATCGCGAATCGATAAGACTAGAAATTAGCTCACGAAGAGGTATGAGCGAGGCGCTCGCGAAATAAATAGAAATAAGTAGAAATACGTTGTGTTATTTTGTCTTAACTGAAGACAACGAATTTCCATTTATTTCCTCCTATTTCGCCCCGCCACAGCGGGGCTAATTTCTAGTTACGGGTTTACAGACAAAATGTTCCGGAGGGTAAATTTATGAGCGGTATCTTTGGAGTTGTATCTAAGGGTGATTGCGCGCAGACCCTTTTTTACGGGACAGATTATCATTCGCATCTGGGCACTGAGTACGGAGGCATGGCCGTCTTGGGCCGGACCTTCCAGCGCCAGATCCATAATATCAGCCAGAGCCAGTTCAAATCAAAATTTGCCGATGATATCGGAAGGCTGAAAGGGAACAAGGGGATCGGCGTTATCAGCGCCCAGGAAGAACAGCCCATATACCTGCAGTCGAAATTCGGCCCTTTTTGCATCGTGACCAACGGCCTTATCGAGAATGCCGACTCTCTGGCCAAGGAAATGCTGGCGCAAGGGGCCTCCTTCAGCGAGGTCGGAGGCTATGGCATCAATCCGACGGAGCTGGTGGCCAAGATCATCACCCAGGGCAAAGATATCGTCAGCGGGATCGAGAGGGTTTTCGATATCATCGAGGGTTCCTGTTCGTTATTAGTGCTCCACGAGAACGGCGTCTACGCGGCGAGAGACCGGCGCGGTTATACGCCGCTGGTCATCGGCCGCCGGCCGGACGCATGGGCGGTGACCTCGGAAACGAGCGCCTTTCCCAATACCGATTTTGAGATCGTCAAGCACCTGGGGCCGGGCGAGATCGCCTTGATCACGCAAGAGGGTCCGTTACAGAAACGCAAGGGCAACGGCACGTGCCAGATCTGCGCATTCCTCTGGATCTACACGGGTTTTCCCGCTTCCGATTACGAAGGGATCAACACCGAGATCGTGCGCGAGCAGAGCGGCCGGTTCCTCGCCCGTCGCGATAAGGACCTTGACGTCGATGTCGTCTCCGGCGTGCCGGATTCCGGCATGGCCCATGCCATCGGCTATGCGATGGAATCAGGCAAGCCTTTCCGCCGGCCCTTGGTCAAATATACCCCGGGCTATGGCCGCAGCTACACCCCGCCGTCCCAGGATATCCGGGACCTGATCGCAAAGATGAAGCTGATCGCCATCAAGGAGATCATCAAGGGCAACAGGATCATCGTCTGCGAGGATTCGATCGTCCGCGGGACCCAGCTGAAGAACTTCACCGTCAAGAAACTTTGGGACTGCGGCGCGAAGGAGATCCATGTGCGGCCGGCCTGTCCGCCGCTGATGTTCCCGTGCCGGTTCAACCTGTCGACCAGGACGATCCATGAGCTCGCCGCGCGCCAGGCGATCCGCGATCTGGAGGGAAGCGATATCGGGGATGTCAGCGAATACACCGATCCGACGACCAAAAAATTCAGGAAGATGGTCGACTGGATCGCCCGCGACCTGGGCGTGACCAGCCTGAGATATCAGACCGTCGAGGATATGATCAAGGCGATCGGCCTGCCCCGGGAGAGATTGTGCCTGTATTGCTGGACCGGCGAGTGCCCGGGCAAGGCGTGTGCGAAGTCCAGGAAATCCTCCAAGAAAAAGGCTATGGCTTGCTGCGCATGAGTATTCGGTAGGCAAGTCTCAAGGTCTCAAAGTCCCAAGCTCCCAGGCTGGTCGATAGTCTATAGTCTATGGTCTATTGTCGATGGAAAGGAACGAAGTCCGAAGACGGAAGACCGAAGTCCGATCGTTCGGACTTCGGATTTCGGACCTCCGACTTCGGTTTTAACCATAGACAATCGACCATTGACCATCGACTATAGACTTATTCGCGACCATTCGCGTTCGATCTGCGAAAATCCGCGTTGAGGATATGAATTTTCGCCAATAGAAGTTTCTTATGCAAATCTCCAAGAGATCCCGAGAGCGAATGGGCCTTGCGATGTCGCGGTTGCCCAGGCTCTCAGCCGGCCGGATCATCGCCTCGGCCCTCGTCTTGTTGCTCGTCGGTTTTCTCGTCTATGGCAATGCGCTGAAAGGCCAGTTCGTCCTGGACGACGACTATCTCGTCCGGGACAATCCGATGATCCGCAGCTGGGCCAATATCCCCGCTTCATTCCGGCAGGATATCGGCGCGGGAACGGAAAAGCGAAGCGATTTCTACCGCCCCCTCCAGATCGTTTCTTACATCGCCGATTTTTCCTTCTTCAAGCTCAGGCCTTTCGGGTATCACCTCACGAACATCCTGGTCCATGTCGCCGCTTCCGCCTTGCTGGGCTGGATCGTTTTTCTTTTATTCGGCCTCTTTCCTTTGGCCTTTTTAACGAGTCTGCTCTTTCTTGTCCATCCCGTCCACACGGAAGCCGTGACCTACATCTCGGGCCGCTCGGACCCGCTGGCGATGTTCTTCCTGCTTTTGACCCTTATCCTGTACCTGCGCCGGTGCGAAAGGCCCCGGCCCGCGCTGTTAACGGCGATGGCCTTGACTTACGCGGCCGCTTTATTATCGCGCGAAGGGAGCATCATCCTGCCGGCGCTCGTGTTCGTTCTGCATAAGACGCTCGGCCGCAAAGCCGACCGCGCGGGTTTTGTTTTGTTGGTCGCCTTGGCTTTTCTATACGTGATCATGCGCGTGACGCTGATCAAGAGTCTTGTGGGGGAGACGGCTCACGCGACGACGCTGTTTGCGCGCCTGCCTGGAGTCTTCGTTGCTTTGTCCGCTTATTTTAAATTGTTAGTCTGGCCTTCGGGTCTCCATATGGAATACGGCCGCCAGACTTTTTCGTTCGCCGATCCGCGGGTTTGGCTGGGATCGGCGGTTACGATCGGCTTGCTGGTCCTTGCCGGGAGGGAAAAACGTCGTCATCCGATGGTCTCCTTCGGGATCTGTTGGTTTTTTGTCTCTCTGGCGCCTTTTCTGAATCTCTACCCGATCAATGCCTATATGGCTGAGCATTGGCTTTATTTGCCGAGCGTCGGGTTTTTCCTGCTGATGGCTGCGGCTCTTGTCGTTCTTTGGAAGAGGCAGGCGTGGCGGCCCCTGGCGATCGGATTGGGCGCATGGTTTTTGATCTTTAACGCGGCGGCAACGGTCCGCCAGAACCAGACCTGGCTGGACCCGGTGGTTTTTTATGAGCGGACACTGCGGTATGCCCCGCGCAGCACGACGGCGCTCATCAATCTGGCGAACGCTTATACGGATCGCGGCCGGCCCGCAGAAGCGGTCCCTCTTTATGAAAAGGCGATCGGAATAGACCCTAAGCTGGCCGAACCCTACAATAATATGGGCAACGCCTATCAGATGCTGGGCCTGCCTCAGAAGGCGACGCCGCTGTATCAAAAGGCGCTTGAGGTCAATCCGAAGTTCCCGCGCGCCTATTATAACCTGGGGAAGACGTATCATCTCGCAGGGGAGACATCCAAGGCGTTGCCGCTTTACGAGAAAGCGGTAGCCTATGATCCTTATTATGTCCCCGCCCTCAACAATCTGGGGTTGGCTTACGCGGAGTCCGGAGATCTCCGCAGGGCCCAGGAGATGTTCGAGCGGGCGCTGCGTTTAAATCCTTCTTACGCGACCGCTTGTTATAATCTGGGAAATCTTTATCGCGGGCAGGGGGACCGGATGCGGGCGAGACAGATGTACGAGAGGGCACTTAAGATCGACCCCGGCCTCGAGTCTGTCCGCCGGGAATTGGATCTTTTGAGCCGCTAGGAGCCACCGAGCTTTTTAACGTAACCTAACTACGTACTTGTAACGGGCATCGTAACCGTTACCATGGCCGTTTCCGGTATATTTGTTCGCACATGACGCGAGACGGGCACTCTCCGTTCGCTGTTCCCTGATCCCTGTTCCCTGAAACCTGGGACCTTGGGAATTTAACATTCCGTCCGTCGTCTGTCGGTAACGGCTACGCGGCCCGTTTCGGTGACGTAGTTAGGTTACGTCAAAAAACAAAAGCCTTTTACGAACAAAGTTTCCGAACTACGAAACGGGCATCGTCACCGTTGCCGTATCCGTTACCCGATTGAGCTGACGACTGATTACTGACGTCTGATGACTACGTTGAGACCTTGGGTCTTTGAGACCTTGGG
>JBFZAX010000045.1:0-3205 GCA_041308805.1 Candidatus Omnitrophota bacterium
ACGCTGGACAAGGCGCTGAAGGCCTTCTTGATGCCGTGCACCCGACAATCCAACGCCTTATCCGTCTCCCGGTACCTGCCGCAATGGTAAACAAAACCGTCGGCTTCGATCCGACAGCTGATGTTCCTTTGGTGGCAAAAAATATCTTTGCCGTTCGGCCAGTCTCTCAGGTATTCCAGCCCTCTGTTCGTGTTTACGATTGACCTGGAACGCTTCTTGGAAGCGATCAACCCGTCTATGGCCCTGCGGTAAGACACGCCGTCGGGAATGTGAGGATTGGGCAGCTCGCAGTTCAGGAGCGTCAGCGATGCAGGCTGAAAGATGACCCCGATCCCCTTCTCTTGCGCCAGGGCAACCAGGTAATCCAAGGAATCCAGGTTATGCCTGGACAGGACGGTCGCGATAAAAGTCTTGATCTTTCGGCTCTTCGCCTCTTTGATCGCCGCCATGACCTTATCGAACGTCCCCCGGCCTCTTATAGGATCATTGATCTCGGCCGGACCGTCCAGACTGAATCGAATACTGCCGAGACCGCTTAAGACGTGCGCCCGCGAAGGGAATAAAGTGCCGTTCGAGTTTACATTGACCAGAATCCTTTTCTTAAGGCAATATCCGACGATCTCCCCGATGTCGTCTCGAAGAAGAGGCTCCCCGCCCGTAAACGATATCAGCCTCGTGCCTGCTTTTTTAAGGTCATCGATAACGGAGAATACGTCCGCCGTACTCAGTTCCTGTGGAGCGCTCTTCCATCGGCCGCAATAGAGACAACTCAGGTTGCACCTGTTCGTGACAGCCCAGCTGACGATCAACGGCAGTCTCACGTTAAACCATCGTGCCTGGAAGAGTCTGCCGGCGATAGCGGCCTTTTCTCGGAGATTCATTTAAGAAGACCTGACCGTGGAAAACGGGCCTGGCCCGCGTTTCAATTTTCGCTGCTAAAGACACTGATCAAGGTCGCAAAATCGAACTCAAGGACGTAATTGGCCTCCACGCGCAGCGCGCAGCAGCATTGATCGCAGCGCAGGGGGGGTATTCTGTAAAAAGCCTCCCTGAATCCAGCCGTCCTGCAATTCAGGAGGGCCTCGCCCCTGTCCAGAACCGTCCCGCAGCGGGACAACGTGCCATCCGGCTCGATCCGGCACGTGATGGATCCCGCCGCGCACTTCAAGGGCTTCAGATGGGGCCAGCGGGCCAGATGCCGAAGTCCCGTGACGGAATTCCTGATCGTCTTCGCGTAGGGCCCCTTCTTCGCTTTCAGAAGCTTTTTTATCGCTTCCGCATACTTCTCTTCAGGTAGGCAAACGGGATTCTCCTCATTCCCGCCCAAAAGGTTCGCGGTCGCGGGCTGAAAGACGATCTGGGCGCCGTATTGGTCGGAGAGACCCAATAGGTCATCGATGCGGTCGACATTGAGGGCGTTCAACGTGGCGTAAAAACGAAGGGACATCCCCTTTTCCTTTGCCGCCCGGGCCGCCTCCAAGACCTTACGAAAAGATCCTCCTCCCCGCAAGGCGTCATGAATCTCCTCGGGCCCCTCAAGGCTTAAGGACAGATAGCTCAACCCTGCCAGCTCGGGCAGCCTGCTTGCGAAAAGAATGCCGTTGGTGCTCAGGCCGACCGATATATTCTTCCGGCGGGCATGGTCAACGAGACGGCCCAGGTCGTCTCTCAATAAAGGTTCGCCCCCTGTGAAGATGATCTTACGCGTCCCCGTGGAGGAAAGCTCATCGATAATACGGAGGGCCTCCTGCGTCGACAGCTCCGGTTCCGACCGTTTCCATAACCCACAATACGCGCACCGCTGGTTGCATCGATGGGTGATGGCCCAGACAACGACGAAGGGCCTCCGACGGCCGAAGAACCTGATGGCGAAGAGCTCCCCCAAAACGCCCAAACCCTCCCCGATCTTGTTGACGGACCATCTCATGGTCAGCGGAGCCGTCCTTCCCCGGCGGGGCTCGGCCGCCGGCCGGAGAGCCGCCGCCAAAGCCTGAACGTATCCAAGAGCTTGACCGCGAACGCTTTCGGGTTGCCTCCCGTCTGCTTGCCGCTGCGGCGCGGCAGATGCCGGACCTCCACTTCCTTAATGGTGCAACCCATCCGGCCGGCCTTCACCAGGATCTCCACGTTAATGGAGCCGCCGGTGCATTCCAACGCCATCGCGTCGAAGATGGCCCTCTTCATCAGTTTGAACCCGCACGTGATGTCCTTGAGCTTCAAGCGGAATAAAATACAAAGCAGGGCGTTATAGGCGCTGCCGATCAGCACCCGATAGATCGGATCTTGCCGCACCCTCCTGACCCCGATCACGATATCGTAAGCATCGATGTGACGCGCCAATCGTTCCAGATCGCGGATGTCGAACTGCCCGTCCGCGTCCATGAAAAAGAAAAGATCGAAGCGCGAATGCTTCAGACCCGAAACAAGAACGCTCCCGTAGCACCTGTTGCCCGGATGAGTGATGACCTTCAGGCGACCCGATCCGGCGGCGGCTTCTCTCAAGACCTGGGGCGTCTTGTCCGTGCTGCCGTCGTCAACGGCGATGATCTCATAGTCTTCAAAGATCTCCTGCCGCCGGAAAAAATCCGTCAGCTCCTCCAGGACCCTCTTGATATTGCCTTCTTCATTGTAAACCGGCAAAACGACGGATAGGGTATGTTTCTTGCGTTCACTCATGCTGTTGATTCCCCCGGGGGCTGCCTGCCCGGCGTCTTAACCTCTTTCGTCCGGAGAATCATGAAAGCTCCCGCGAACAAAGACACCAGGGTCAACAAACAGCCTATCAGAAAACCAACAGGAAGATAGCAAAATATCACCTGGCCGATCTGAGGAGAAACGGAGGTCGCGATCATCCCCTCGAAAGGAACAGCCGCCTCGCGGCTCCCCTTTTTTTCGGCCTTCCAGCCTCTGTGGTAATTTTGGTTCAGGACCAGGACCCCGTCGCTCTGCGCGTCGACGCGGACCCTGATCTTATTGGGTGAAAAATATTCCGTGATGGCGCTGCCCGCTGCCCCGGCCAGATAAGACTCCCCCCTGTATTGCGGGTCGCCGGCCGTCTTGACGTTCCCTTTTTTGACATGGATCACCTCGTAGCCTTCCAGGACCCCGCCGTTGGTCAGGAATGCGGGATACATGGAGCTCCTCGACTGCCCGGGAAAAAGGTCAAGAGAGGCGTACCGTTGCTGGAACATACCCTGCGCCGGGG
>JBFZAX010000046.1:0-9500 GCA_041308805.1 Candidatus Omnitrophota bacterium
AGCGCCGGGCGGGCGCGATCGCCGAGCTGATCGAGGAAAAATTCGGCGAAAGAGGGTTTGTCCTGCGCTCCTCCCAGGGCCGGCAGGAAGGGATGTGGATACTGTTGGATTTCTCCGACATCGTTATCCACATTTTTTTTAAGGACATCCGCGGCTATTACAATCTCGAGCACCTATGGGCGGATGCCAAGCGTGTCCATGTTCGAAAAAGTCGAAAAAAAGCTGAAGAGTCTCCTGAGGGAGACGATTGAGAGCTATCTTCAAGACGTTCCCGCCGCTGAAATCCCCCGTCCTGAATCCCAAGCTCATAAGGCCTCACCGACCGCCGCGATAGACCTGGCGGCCGACCTGTCGTTGGACATCCCCAAGGAAAAAGAGTTCGGGGACCTTTCCTGCACCGTCGCGTTGAAGTTATCCCGGCCTCTGCGCCGTTCGCCTCAGGCGATCGCGCAAGCCCTTGTCGACCGTCTGAGGCCGGCGTTGACCGGAGATCCCGATGCGTCAGGATGGATCAGGGCTGTCGAGGTCAAAGGCCCCGGGTTCATCAATTTCTTCCTTGCGGATCCCGCTCTCCGGGACCTCTTGCGCGACGTGGCGGCTGAGGGCCGGGAATTCGGCCACTGTGCCGAGAAGGGGCGAGGCAAAGCCCTCATCGAATTCGTCAGCGCGAACCCTACCGGGCCTTTGTCCGTTGCCCATGCCCGTCAGGCGGCTGTCGGGGATTCGCTCGCCAATATCCTGGCCGGCCGCGGCTATGAGGTCGTGCGCGAATATTATCTCAATGACGAGGGCAACCAGATCCGTATTTTGGGCCGTTCGATCCTCTTGCGTTATGAGGAGCTCCAGGGGCAGGCGGTCGATTTCCCCCCGGATCATTATCAGGGGCAGTATATCGTCGATCTGGCGCGGGAGCTTTTGGAAGACCAGGTCCGTCGCGGGAAGATTGAGAAGCTTGACCTTCCCCAAAAAGAAGATTTTTTCATGGAGTTCGGCGTGGAGCGCATCCTCGCCGTGATCCGGCAGGAGCTGGAAGATTTCGGGGTCCGCTTCGACTCATGGTTCAGCCAAAAGGCCCTGACGAAAGCCGGGAAGATCGAGAAAGCCCTGGATTTTTTAAAGGAGAAGGAGTTCCTTTATGAGGCGGAATCGGCCCTCTGGTTCCGTTCGACCGCTTTCGGCGATGATAAGGACCGGGTGGTGCGCAAGAGCGACGGTTCTTACACCTATCTGGCGCCCGACATCGCCTATCATCAGGATAAATTCCGCCGAGGGTTCGGTCTTTTGATCAATCTCTGGGGGCCGGACCATCACGGCTATATCCCGAGGATGAAGGCGGCGGTCCGGGCAATGGGGCAGGACGCGGAGGCGCTTCAGGTGATCATCGTCCAGCTGGCGACGCTCTTCCGCCAGGGCGAGCCCGTGCCCATGTCCACGCGCAAAGGCCAATACGTGACATTGCGCGAGGTTTTAAGCGAGGTCGGGCTCGACGCCGCCCGGTACTTCTTCTTGATGCGCAAGACCGACAGCCATCTGGATTTCGACCTCGAGCTGGCCAAACAGCAGACGCCGGAGAACCCCGTTTATTATGTCCAGTACGCGCACGCGAGGATCGCCGGCATCCTCGCCCACGCGCCTCAGCAGGCCGCGTCGGCCGACCTGACGCGGCTCATCGAAGAGGAAGAGCGCGACCTGATGCGCGCGATCTTTTCTTTTCCTTATGTCCTGGAGATCTGCAGCCGCCAGCTCGACCCCAACAACCTCACGACGTATCTGCAGGCCCTCGCCGCCGCCTTCCACCGGTTCTATGACCGGCATAAAGTCCTCACCCAGGATGAAACCCTGGCCCAGGCGCGCCTCTTTTTGATCCGGGCCGTGATGACGGTCCTGGCCAACGGCCTCAGGATCATGGGAGTTTCTGCGCCCGATCGGATGTGATCTTTAATGCAGAAGACCTGGAAGATCAAGGAGCCCGCGATAGAGCTCAAGGACGCGCTGGCGCGCGATCTGGGCGTCAGCAGCCTTTTTGCCCAGTTGCTGGTCAACCGCGGCATCGAGGATGCGCAGACGGCAGCCGCTTTTTTGCGCAGCGACCTGTCGGACCTGGCGGATCCTTTTTTGATGAAGGGGATGGGAGTGGCGGTCGACAGGCTGCGCCGCGCCGTGCGGCAAGGGGAGCCGATCTTCATCGCGACGGATTTTGACGTCGACGGCGTCACCTCATGCGCGGTCCTCGAGGACGCGCTGCGGCGCGCGGGAGGCCGGGTGAGCCATTATGTGCCGCACCGGCTCAAGGACGGCTACGGCGTGAACGCCGAGGCGGTGCGCCTGGCCCGGGAAAATCGCGCCGCGGTCTTTGTGTCGCTCGACTGCGGGGTCACGGCCGTCGACGAGGTCGCGGCGCTCAACGAGGCGGGGATCGACGTTTTGGTCATCGACCATCACGAGCCTCCGCCGACGCTGCCCGCGGCGCTGGCGATCCTGGACCCTAAGCAGAAAGATTGTCCGTATCCTTTCAAGGAGCTCGCCGGCGTGGGGCTCGCTTATAAGGTGGTCCAGGCGCTTGAGACCCCTGACGCGCAGGAGTATCTCGACCTGGTCGCGTTGGGCACGGTCGCGGATGTGGTGCCCTTAAGGGGCGAGAACAGGATCTTTGTGCGCCACGGGTTGGATGCGCTGAACCGCACCCGGCGCCACGGCTTGCGTTCGCTGATGGAGGCCTCCGGCATCAAGAAAGAAAAAAAGATCTCCACGCACTCCATCAGTTTTATTCTCGCCCCGCGCCTGAACGCGAGCGGCCGCATGGATACCGCGCATGCGTCGCTCGATCTGCTTCTCAGTGACGACGCCGGCGCCGCCGGGCTCCTCGCCGAGGGCCTTAACGAGCACAACCGCCGGCGCCAGCGCATTGAAGAGAAGGTGTTGACCGAGGCGATCGAGATGATCGACCGCCAGGTGGATTTCCGGGATGATTTTGTCATCGTGCTGAGCAAAGAAGATTGGCATCCCGGGGTCCTGGGCATCGTCGCTTCGAAGATCGTCGACCGGTATTACCGGCCGGCGGTCATCATCTCGCTGCAGGACGAGGTGGGCCGCGGTTCGGCGCGTTCCGTGCCGCATTTCCACATCTATGAGGCGCTCGCGCAGTGCGATTCCTTTCTTAAGGGATATGGTGGCCATCAGCATGCGGCCGGCCTGACGATCGACCGTAAAGACATCGGCGCCTTCAAGGCCCTTTTGAACACGGTGGCGCGCGCGTGCTTTGAGCGCGAGATGCTGGCGCCCTCCCTGGAGATCGACGCGGAGATCCCGCTGGCGATCTTAAATGAAGAGCTTTTGGGCGCCATCGACCGTCTCAGCCCTTACGGGGAAGGCAACCGGCGGCCTGTCTTTGCGACGCGTCATCTGGAAGTCCGTTCCAAGCCCGCGCTGATGGGCCGCAACACGATCAAGTTCTGGGCGAGCGACGGGGAATGGACGTATGAGGCGATCGGTTTTGGATTGAGCGAGGCTGCGGGGTTGGTGGCGCCGGGGCGTTTTGTCGACCTGGCGTATTGCCTCAGCCGCGATGAGTGGGACCCGCATCAGCGGGTCCTGCTCGAGGTCAAGGATATCAAGCCTTCTTCATGAGGGGCGGGCAATAAAAAGACCACGCGGGATGCCGCGTGGTCTTGCGTTTTCAGGCAGGAAGGTTCCCTAGGCTTTACGGATCTTGCCGGCCTTCAAACATTTGGTGCAGACATAGACGGTCTTGACCTGGCCCGAGGGCAGCACGATGCGGACCCGCTGCACATTGGGTTTGAACGTGCGCTTCGAACGTCCGGTGATCTTGCGTCCGGCGCCGCCCTTAGCGCGGGCCATACCCCTGCGGGCGATGTGGCCGCCGACGACCGTATGTTTGCCGCAGACAATACAAGTCTTTGCCATGATGGTCACTCCTCGTTAGTTTGAACAGGTTCCAAATTATACTGGAGCGAGGGATTTTGTCAAGGGAAAGTTGGTTTTAAGGAGATTTTTAACGCGAATAAGTCTATAGTCGATGGTCTATGGTCGATTGTCAATCGCCGAACGATGGGTCTGAACGTCTCAATGTCTTAAAGTCTCAGGTTCAGGGGCATCCAGGATAACGAGGATATCGAGTCTTTGGGGAATATCAAGGTTATTGAGGGTATCAAGGGAAGGTGACCAAGGGCTTTTGTCCCTCGGTAGCCTTGGTGTCCTTGTTATCCCCCAAGACTTGATCCCCTGAATATCCTTGGTTCCCCGAAGACCCCTACCAAACGAGAATGGGTCAACGGGGGTATGTCTTATGGAGTATGACCGAAGACTGATGACTGAAGACTGACGGCCACGCTGAGACCTTGAGACTTTGCGACCCAGCTATTTTAAATCCTGTGACCCAGCTAAAATGTTCATGTTGCCCAAAGATCTGAAGATCGATTACTACAAGAGCAGCGGGCCGGGCGGCCAGCATAAGAATAAACGGTCCTGCGCCGTGCGGGCGACGCATTTGCCGACAGGGTTGGTCGCGATCGCCGAGGAAGAGCGGTCCCAGGCCCAGAACAGGCAGCGGGCGCTCGAAAGGCTTTCGGCGAAGGTCCGCGAGCGGCTGCGGGTCCGGAAAAAGAGGCTCGCGACCCGCAAGACCCGCGCATCCCGCGAGAGGGTCCTGGCGTGGAAAAAGCGGCACGGCCAACAGAAGAGCCTGCGCCGCGAAGGGGTCGGGCAGGAATGAAGGCGCAGGAGAGCCGGAAGGAGGAGGGCATGTTAAGAAGATTCATGTATTTGGCGACGGGGCTGGTTTTGGGGGTCTTTTTTTCTTTTTTTTGTTCGGATCTTATGGCACAATATGAATCGCCGTTCAACCGCGGCGGCTTTGAGGAGACGCCGATGGATTCCTCCGTCCCTGCCGCCTACGGCGAGCTGGTCCAGGTGTCGGTGCCGCTCTTTTATTTCCGAGCGTCCGACGGCACGGTCTATGTCCTGCGGCAACGCTCCGACGCGAAATGGGACCCGGCGGTGCGGGTCATCAAGCGTTCCTAAAAACTTCAGTCCCTCGGCAGAAATCCCGGCTTTTAAGCTGGGGAGAAATGCAGAACTGCCTCAGGAGGGAACCCTGGTATCGGCGATTGCCGTTGCACAAAAAATCATATCAAGGGAAAAAGGAGCCCTGGGCTTTAGCCCAGGGGGTTCCACGGAGGTTATGACCTATGGGCGATCCCCGGGTGGCGAAGCTGGCCGACATCCTGGTCGGCTATTCAACGAACGTGCGCAAGGGTGATGTGGTCATGATCGATTTTTCCGGGTTCCGCCCCTTGCCGCTCGTGGAGGCGGTCTTTGAGCGGTGCCTTAAGGCCGGCGCCGTCGCCGTCGAGTACAACTATGCCGACGATGAGCTGACGAGGATCTTTTACGAGCGGGCCCGGGGCGGGCAGCTGCGGTACTTCCCGAAGCACCGGCTCCAGGCGATGAAGGCCGCGACCGTTTATATCGGCATCGGCGGCGCGGAGAACACGCAGTATCTGGCCGGCGCGCCCCTGCCGAGCTTGGTCGAGCGCCAAAAGGTCCTGCGTCCCATCATCAACCGCCGCGTGGATTTCACGCGCTGGGTCGTCACCCGCTATCCGACGCAGGGGCTCGCCCAGGACGCGCGCATGAGCCTTAAGGAGTTCGAAGAGCTTTATTTCGGCGCGTGCAATATCGATTGGCCGTCGTTCGCCCGCCGCATCGACCGTCTGTGGCGGCTGCTCGGCCGGGCGAAGACGGTGCGCATCAAGGCGTCGGACACCGATCTGTCTTTTTCCGTCAAGGGGATCCCCGCGGTGAAAAGCGAAGGGCTGCGCAACATGCCTGACGGAGAAGTGTTTACCGCGCCGGTCAAGGATTCCGTCGAAGGGCATATCACGTACAATGTCCCCAGCATTTACCAAGGCAAAGAGTTCGACGGCGTCCGGTTCGAGTTCCGCAAGGGCAAAATCGTCGAGGCGACGGCGCGCGCCGGCTCGGCCGGAGAACTGCGCAAGATCCTCGACGCGGATAAGGGGGCCCGCTACATCGGCGAGTTCTCCTTCGGGCTCAACAAGGGGATCCGCCGGCCCATGAAGAACATCCTTTTCGATGAAAAGATCGCCGGCTCGATCCATTTTACGCCGGGCCAGGCTTACAAGGTGGCGGATAACGGCAACCGTTCGTCGGTCCACTGGGACCTGGTCAAGGTCCTGAAAGGCGACGGCGAGGTCTATCTCGACGGCCGCCTGATCCAGAAGGATGGCCTTTTTATCACCCCAGATTTAAAAGCGCTGAATTAGTCGGGGGTGACGCGCCCCGGATCATCTCAACACGAGGAGCCCTATGAAATCCAAGTCCCTTCAGAACATCGAACAGAAGATAGCGGCCGCGGAGCCGGGGTCGCTGCGCTACAACGTCCTCGAGGCGGCCAAGAACTTCAAGTCGTCCTGGATCGCCCTGGGCCAGATCCTCTACACCGTCTATAAGGACAAACATTTTAAGGCGTGGGGATACCAGTCGTTCGAGACCTTTTGCAAGGCGGAGCTGGGGCTGCAGAAGCAGACGGCGACCAAACTTCTGTACTCTTATTATTTTCTTGAGAAGAATGAGCCTACCTTCCTGAAGTCTGTCCAGGACCTGCAGGAAGAGCCGAAGCCGAAAGAGATCCCCAGCGTCGACGCGGTTAACGTCCTGCGGCTCGCGGCGAACCGCAAGGAATTCACCGAAGAGGATTACCAGGAGTTCAAGAAGAGCGTTTTTGAGGAAGGCAAAGAGGATAAAGAGGTCAAGAAGCAGGTGGGGTTAAGGCTGCGCTCTTTGAGGGAGGAGGAAGACCCCGAAAAAGCCCGCGAAGAGCGCCGTTCGAAGACATTGAGGCGGCTGATCGCGACGGTCAAGGCCCTGCAGCGGGAGATCTCCGGGGCCCATCTGGTCTCCGACAAGACGGCCAAAGAGCTCGAGAAGGTCCTGGCGTGCCTGGAAAAAGAGGTCGGCCCTGAAGGGACGGATTAGGCGCCAGGGGCCGAATTCTGCTTGACGAAAAGTGACAGCATGAGGTATACTTATAACTCATTCTGACAGATAGAAGACAGGTGGCCTGCGGGAGGCAGGCCGATAACAGGCCCTGAAGGGTCGCATCTAGGAGGTGTTAAATTGGTCCTCGAAAGTACCCAAAAACAAAAGATTATCGAAGGTTATAAGGTCCACGAGAAAGATACGGGCTCAAGCTACGTCCAGATCGCCCTTCTGACCGAGCGCATCAACCAGCTTTCCAAACATTTCGAAGAGCACAAGAAAGACCATCATTCCCGCCAGGGGCTGCTGAAAATGGTCAGCACGCGGCGTCGTCTTCTCACATATCTCAAGAAGACCGATGTCAAGAAGTATGAAGAACTCCTGTCGAAGCTCGGTTTACGCAAATAATCCCGGAGAAAAGACATGTCGATCGAACGGTGTGAAGTTCCCTTTGGGAACGGTCAATTGGTATTGGAGACCGGAAAACTGGCCAAGCAGGCTGACGGCACGGTGACGGTCCAGATGGGCGGCAGTATCGTTTTAGTCACGGCTTGCGCGGCGCGGGAGCCGAGGTCGGGGGTGGATTTCTTTCCCCTGACCGTCGAGTATCAGGAGAAGACTTATGCGGCCGGCCGCATCCCCGGCGGTTTTTTTAAGAGGGAGGGGCGGCCTTCGGAGAGCGAGATCCTGACCTCGCGCCTGATCGACAGGCCCATTCGCCCCCTGTTCCCTGAGGGGTTCCGCAACGAGGTCCAGGTCATGGCGGTCGTCTTGTCCAGCGATGGCGAGAACGATCCCGATGTTTTGGCGTTGGTGGGCGCTTCCGCCGCTTTGTGCATATCACCGATCCCCTTTGCCGGTCCCCTGGGAGCCTGTCGCGTGGGCCGGGTCAACGGCGAACTGATCCTGAATCCGACCTATGCCCAGCGGGCGGCCGGCGATCTGGACCTGGTATTGGTCGGGACCCGTGAAAAGGTCATCATGATCGAGGGCGAATCGAAAGAGTTGCCTGAGTCCGTCATCCTTGAGGCCTTGAAATTCGGCCACCAGCATTTTCAGGCGGTTTTGAAAGCCCAGGAAGATTTTGTCCGCAAGGTCGCGGCGGCGAAGATGTCTTATGAGGATAAGAGCCTTAGCCCCGAAGCCCTCAAGAGCGTCAGCGCCTTATGTCTGGCCCGGGTCAAGGAGATCTGCCGCTTGCCCGAGAAAGAGGAGCGCCAGGACGCGGCGCGTCAGCTCTACAAGGACACCGTCGGAAAGATGTGCGTTGAGATCGACGAAGAGAAGATCTGCGAAGAAGAGATCAAGGCCGCCCTCGATAAGCTGCAGGAAGAAGAGGTCCGCCGCATGATATTGGAAGAGCATAAGCGGGCCGACGGCCGCGGCTTTGAAGATATCCGGACGATCACCTGCGAGGTCGGCGTCCTGCCCCGCACCCACGGCTCGGGCCTTTTCACCCGCGGGCAGACGCAGAGCCTGTCGATCACGACGCTAGGTACCCGCGCCGACGAGCAGATGATCGAAGCGCTCGAAGGCAAATCCTACAAGAAATTCATGCTCCATTATACGTTCCCCCCGTTTAGCGTCGGTGAGGTCAAGCCGGTCCGCGGTCCGGGCCGGCGGGAGATCGGTCACGGCGTCTTGGCCGAGAAGTCCCTGAAGGCGGTCATGCCGGCGATCGACCAGTTCCCGTATACGGTGCGCGTCGTTTCCGAGATCCTGGAGTCCAACGGGTCTTCCAGCATGGCGACGGTCTGCGCGTCTTCGCTCTCGCTGATGGATGCGGGCGTGCCGATCAAGGAGCCGGTGGCGGGCGTGGCCATGGGCCTGGTGACGGGAAATGGGCGTCATGCTGTCCTGTCCGATATCGCGGGCCTGGAGGATCATTATGGCGATATGGATTTCAAGGTCGCCGGGACGCGCCAGGGGGTCACGGCCATCCAGCTGGACCTGAAGATCGACGGGATCGGGTTCGATATCATCGAAGAAGTGCTGGCGCGCAGCCATAAGGGCCGCTTCTTCATCTTGGATAAGATGACGGCGGTCATCGCGAAGCCGAAGTCCGAGCTCTCGGAATACGCGCCGCGCATCATCACGCTGAAGATCAATCCGGAGCGCATCGGTGAGTTGATCGGGCCCGGCGGCAAGAATATCCGCAAGATCATCGAGCTGACGGGGGTGACGATCGACGTCGAAGACGACGGTAGCGTCCAGGTGGCTTCCACCGACAGCGCCGCTACCTCCCGCGCCATCGACATGATCAAAGGGGTCACCGAAGACGCGGAAATCGGCAAGATCTACAAGGGGAAGGTCAAGCGGATCATGAACTTCGGCGCGTTCGTGGAGATCCTGCCCAACAAGGAGGGGCTGGTCCATGTTTCCGAGCTCGCGGACCGCTACGTCAAGAACGTCGAGGATGTCGTTAAGGTCGGCGACGAGATCACGGTCAAGGTCATCGAGATCGACGAGCTCGGCCGGGT
>JBFZAX010000047.1:0-12252 GCA_041308805.1 Candidatus Omnitrophota bacterium
TTTTAAAGAAAGCCTCGACCACCGCCGGGTCGAACTGCAAGCCGCTGTTCTTCCTGATCTCCTCGAGCGCCTCGGCCTTGGTGAGCCCCACCTGCCGGTAAGGCCGGGCAGAGACCATGGCGTCATAGCTGTCCGCGACCGTCATGATCCGCGCGCCCAGCGGGATCGCCTCGCCCTTAAGACTGTCGGGGTAACCCTTTCCGTCCCAGCGCTCATGATGGTGCTTGACGATATCGATCACATTCTGCAAGAAATTCAACGGCTCCAGGATCTGGGCGCCTTTCTCGGAATGGAGCTTGATCTCGCCGAACTCTTCAGGGGTCAGGGCGCTGGGCTTGCTTAAGATATTATCGTGCACGCCGATCTTGCCGAGGTCATGGAGCTGGCAGGCATCCTTGAGGTTCTCCATATAATCCCTGTCGATATTCATCTGCCGGCCGATCATCTCGGCGATCAGGGTGACGTTGTCGGAATGGGAGAACGTGTAATGGTCCCGCGCGTCGATGGCGTGCGCCAGCGCCTTGATCGTGCGCATGTACGTCTCGCGCAGGTCCTCATAGAGCTTCGACAGGTTCTTGGTGCTCTCTTCGATGCGCCGCGCCAGCATGAGGTTCTGTTTCTGCAGGGAAATATTGCGCTCCTCCACCCCTTTGAGCGCCCGGATGTTGTTCATCACAAATCGCCGGAATTCCAGGGCGTGGCGGCACTTAAAATAAACCTCTTCGGCTTTCAGGGGTTTGTAGAGATAATCCGTGGCGCCGAGATTCAGGGCCTCTTGGGCGAGATTCGCCGTCTCCGGATACCCCAGCAGGATGACCGCCGTCTCCTCGGCCCTCCCTTTGATCTCGCGCACGATGTAGCGGGCGTCAAAATCCCGGATGCCCAGGTCAAGGAAGACCGCGCTGAAGGACGTCTGGCGCAGAAGGTCCATCCCGACCCTCGCGATCTGGGCCGCGCTGACCTGGAACCCGCGCACGGACAAGACGCCCTTGATCAGATTGCAGGCCCCCTCCTCCGTGTCAATCACCAAAACCTTTTCTTCCGGCATGATCCTGCCTCCGCAGCGTAGACGCCAAGGGACTATTCCTCGGCGGTAGCCTGGATCGCCTCTTCCAGCGTCGTCACACCCTCCACGACCTTCAGCATCGCGTCATCCCGCAGGGTCATCATCCCTTTGTGGTTCATGGCGAACTCCTTGATCTGATTCGAAGAGCTGCGCTTGATGATCAGGTCCCGGAGCGAATCATCGATCATCAAAACCTCGTGGATACCGATGCGCTCGAAATAACCGGTGTTGTTGCACTGCCGGCACCCCTTGGCCTTGTAAAAAGCGGGCTTGACGCCGGGCTTGAGGACCCGCTCGATCCCGAGCTTTTTCCACGTCTCCTTGGGGATATGGCTCTCCTCGCGGCAATGCGTGCAGACCTTGCGGCAGAGGCGCTTCGCCGAGGTGACGATCAGGCTCGACGCCACCAGGAAAGGCTCGACGCCCATGTCGATCAGGCGCGTGATGGCGCCGACGGCGTCATTGGTGTGCAGGGTCGACAGGACGAGCTGGCCGGTCAACGACGCCTTAACGGCGATGTCGGCGGTCTCCGAGTCGCGGATCTCGCCGACCATGATGACGTCCGGGCTCTGGCGCAGCACCGAGCGCAGGCCGGAAGCGAAGGTCAGCCCGATCTCCGGCTTGACCGGGATCTGAGTGATACCCTCAACCTGATATTCGACCGGGTCTTCGATCGTGATGATATTAAGCTCCGGCGTGTTCATCCGCTGAAGGATGGAATACAGGGTCGTCGATTTACCGCACCCGGTCGGCCCTGTGATCAACAACATCCCGTAAGGTTTCTTGATCGCCTCCAGAAAGAGCCTTAAGGGCTCCGGAGAGATCCCCATCGTCTCCAGCCCGATCGACAGCTTGGCTTTATCCAACGTCCTGAGCACGAACTTCTGACCGAAGGTCGTGGGCAGCGCCGAAACACGGAAATCGATCTCCCGGTCGCGCATCCGCACCTTAAAACGGCCGTCCTGGGGCAAACGCGCCTCCGTGATATCGAGGCCGGAAATGATCTTGATGCGGGCGAGGATGGCGTTCTGGTTCTTCTTCGGCAGGCGGAAGACCTCATAGAGGTGCCCGTCGATCCGGTAACGGATGCGCAGGTCTTTTTCCGCGGGCTCGATGTGCATGTCCGAGGCGCGCTTCTTCAAGGCCTCGGTGATGGCCAGATCGACGATCTTGACGATCGGCGCCTTCGCGCTCTCCTCCAGGACGGTGCCCAGCTCCAGCATCCCGTCGACCTTGATGACCTCCACGCCCTGCCCCTTGCCGTCCTCTTCGATGGCGTTCGCCATATCGTCCGTCGCGCCGCCGCCGCTGTAGAACTTCTCGAGGATCTTGACGATGTCCTTCTCGCTGGCCAGGACGATGTCGATGTCGGAGCCGGTGATCGCCCGCAGATCGTCGATCGCGAAGATATTCAGGGGGTCGCTCATCGCCACGCTCAGGACATTGCCGATCTTGGACAAGGGAACCACTTTGTAATGGCGCGCGATCTTTTCAGGCAACAGCTGGATGATCTCGCCGTCGACCTTATACTTGGACAGCTCCAGATAAGGGATGACCAGCTCTTTGGAGAGCGCCGCCATCAGGTCCCTTTCCTTGACAAACCCTTCGCGGATCAGGATATCCTTAAGGCTCCCGCCCGCCTCAGCGTGGATCTTAATGGCACGCTCCATATCCTGGGGGGTCAACAGCTTGGCGTCCAGCAAGGCGTCAATCAGCTTTTTCTTGATCGTCGTCATAAAAATCCGCCTTATTCGATCGGTTCGTCCGGCGCGGTCACGCGCAGGACCTCTTCGATGGTCGTCTTGCCTTCGAAGACCTTCTTTAAACCGTTCTCCCGCAGCGTGTGCATGCCTCCGCGCCGCGCCGCCGCCTTCAGCTCAAATTCCTGGGCCTTGCTCAGCACCAGCTCCTTGACGGGGTTGGTGAACGTCATGACCTCAGCGATGACGATGCGGCCGCTGTAGCCGATGTTAAAGCACTTCTTGCACCCTTTTCCGCGATAAGCGACGAGCGGGCCCTTGCCGGCAGGCTTAAGGTCAAGGTTCTTGATCATGGCCTCGGTGATCGGATAGCTCTCTTTGCAGGCATCGCAGACGCGGCGCACCAGCCGCTGGTTGATGATGCAGATGACCGATGAGGTGATCAGGAACGGCTCCACTCCCATATTGACGAGGCGCACGACCGAACCCGCGGCGGTCGTGGTATGCAGCGTGCTCAGCACCAGATGGCCCGTCAAGGCGCTCTTGATGGCGATGTCAACCGTCTCGAAATCGCGGATCTCGCCGACCATGATGATGTCCGGGTCCTGGCGCAGGATCGAGCGCAGGCAGCCGGCAAAGGTCAGGCCGATCTCCGGACGGATGCTGACCTGGTTGATCCCTTCGAGCTGGTATTCGACAGGGTCTTCGACGGTGACAATGTTGTATTCCGGGGTGTCGACGTATTTGAGGGTCGAATACAGGCTCGTGGTCTTGCCGCTGCCCGTCGGGCCGCAGGCGAGGATCATCCCGTGCGGCCGGTCCGCGCATGTCTTGATGGTCGCCAGGCTCTCCGTGTCGAACCCCAGCCGGTCGAGGTCGAGGGTCGCGGTGCTCTTATCCAAAATACGCAAGGCGACCTTCTCGCCGTGGAAGGACGGCAGGATCGAAACGCGGAAATCCACGAAGCGGTCCTGCGTCTTGATCTTGAAGCGGCCATCCTGAGGCAGGCGGTGCTCCGAAATATCGAGCTCGGACATGACCTTGATGCGGGAGACAATGGGCGCGTGGAACTTGACGGGCGGCGATTCGATCTCGCGCAAAACCCCGTCGACGCGCAACCGCACCCGCATCGACCGCTCCCAGGGCTCGATGAGGATGTCGCTGGAGCCCATCTCGATGGCGCGCTCCAACAGAAGGTTGGTGATCTTGATGACCGGGGCCTCCTTGGTCAGGCGCACCAGCTCGGAGGTGTCCATCCCCGCCTCGCGGGACCCCTTCACCACCTCGATATCCATCTCCGAGATATCTTTAATGATATCGTCGATGACCTGGGTGGCGGGCTCTTCGTAGTATTGCTCGATGGTCTGCAGGATCTCCTTCTGGTCGGCGATAATGGGATTGATCTCGTATCCCGTCAGGTTCTTGACATCGTCGATGGCGAAGACGTTGAGCGGGTCCGCCATGGCGACGGTAAGGGTGCGCCCCATCTTGGCGATCGGCACGATCTGGTAATGCTTGGCCATCTCTTTGGGGACGAGCTTTAAGACCTCGGCCTCGATCTTGAAACGGGCCAGCGAGATCGGCGGGAAACCCAGCCCTTCGCTCAGGGCGATAAACAGGTCTTTTTCGTTGATCAGGCTCAGCTTGACGAGCACGTCGCTGAGCTTGCCGCCGTGCTCTTTCTGGACCTGCAGGGCGAGCTTAAGGTCGTCCTCGGAGATGAGCTTGTTCTTGATCAGGATCTCTTGAAGGCGCTCTCTTAGGGATGACACGCGGTCCTCTTATTCCTGGGCGATCCTTGCCTCATCAAAGAATAAGCCCTGCGGAACGAACGATCTCCCGCAGGGCTCTGTGTCGATAAGCATCCGGGCACGCCTCGCCTCCCTCGGCCTCGGCCGTCATTTCTTCGCGTAGCAGCGATCGATCGCCTTGCGGATATCGGTCGTCGTGCTGACGAACGCCTGCACGACGCATTTAGAGACCAGCTCCACGTCTTCGATCGCCTTGGCGTTGAGGGGGTTCGCCATGGCCACCGTCAGGTTATTGCCGATCTTGTCGATCGGGACCAGGCAGTGCTGCTTCGCCATTTCCACGGGGATGATCTGCACGAACTCCGGATCGATATCATAATTGCTCAGCGGCAAATAAGGGAAGCCGTACTGGGCTGTCAGGACCTGGGCGATGTCCTCCTCTTTCGCGTACCCCTGGTCGACGAGGATCTCGCCGATCAGGCCACCGTGGGTCTTCTGGCGGTCCAGCGCCTTCTGAAGCTGCTCGGCCGTGATGACCTTGCGCTCGATCAGCAGCTCCCCGAGATGTTTTACCGTGACGCGTTTCAGCGTGGACATGCGATCAGACCCCCGCGCCCGACGGGCGCGACTCCTCCTGAGCTTTTTCGAACAACTGCGCGACATCGGCGCCGTCCGCCGCATAATCGACGACGGTCGCCGCGATCCTCCAGCGCTCCCCCGTCGCCGGATCCCGCAACGCCTGCAGGCAACGGACCTTCCATTCCTGCGCCAGGCCGAGCGCAGTTTCCTTGTTCCTTCCCGGCAAGACGATCCCGAAGGAATCGCTGTCCAGCCGCCCCAGCCGGCCCGGATCAGCGACAGACCCGCGCAGCGCCTGCGCGGCCTTCTGCAGCGCCATCCCGGCAAAAGAAAGATCCCTGTCGCCGGGCTCCCCCGCGCTCCCGAACCTGAGGACGACGAACGCGCACGGCCGGCCTTCGGCCGCGCACCGGACGATGTCCTCCCGGAGGCGGGCAGCGATATAACGCTTCGTAAAAAGCCCCGTCGCGGGATCGATGACTTCCAACTCCCTGACGCGTTCGCGCAGGCGCCGGACTTCCCGGGCCTGGGTCCACATCTTTGAAAACGAGAGGATCGTCTCAGTGATCCCTTCGTCATCAGCCGGCGGCGCCTGGAGATCCCGGTATCCGACGATGATCAACCCTGCCTGACACAGAACGCCCGCGCTGCGGCGGACAAAAAGACGCTGCGCGCCCCATAAATCCAGCAAAGCAGCGGCATTCGGAGAAGAAAAACGGTCGAGGCACGCAACCCCTTTGCCGGCAACCGCCGCCAATGCTTCATCCGGGACCGAAAGGTCCTGCGCCATGCCTGCAAGACCCAAGCTCGCGACCGGACGCCAGGCCTCTCCTTCAGTGGAGCCCCTCAGCCCATCCGAAGCTCCCTGCCGAGCAGAAAGCATTTTGCCATCATCCCTCGAGCCGAAGCCCGAGGATTTCTGCGAGGGATTAACGAAAAAAAGAACAAAAGAAGACGACGTGATCTGCAGGAGTCGCCCTGCCATCTGCCGATGCCACTCTTCCTCGATGATATCCGCGGCCGCTGACTCGGCCAGTTCGCCTCCATATTTCAACACAGCGCTGCAGCGCTCCGCCTGCGCCTGCGCAAGCCGGATGCGTCCGCCGTAGATCCTCATCTGATCCATCCCGTCCTTGACCTGCTGGGCCAGCTGGTTGATCGCCTCGCTGAGCTGCGCGATCTCGTCATCTCCCGACACGACGGGAGAAACGCTCAAGTCCCCCTGCGCAACGGCCCGCGCCTGTTCATGGACTTTCAGGACCGAATCGACGATACGCTTCAGGAAGAAAAGGCCGAAAGAAGTCAGGACCGCCCCCACCAGGACCTGAGACGGCAAAGGAACATATGTCAACAAACGCGGAAAAACGGGGTTCAGCGCGAGCAGGACCGGAAGAACCGCGATAAAACAGAAAGCCATCCCCACCTGAAGCCTGAGAAATCGCGTGCTCATAGACCTCTTGTGATCAAATGACGTATTGTACTCCAATGTGTAATTAAACTAACACAAATTTTCCGCAGGGTCAACGCTTTTTCTAACCATTGAGGCCTCAAATGGTTTGAGACTGAGCGACCTGCGCCTCTTTGAGCAGAAAACCAGGCGGGACCCCCGTGTCGATAAAATCCCAAACCAGCGGATCGCCAACAGGCCGGCCGGCCAGATACCCCATCGGATCGATCCCGCAGTCATGGAAGGCCTTTTGCCAAAGACCGAAGTCAAAAAAATCGCCCCAAGCATCGAAGCGCGCGCCCGCCTCGAAGGCCGCGCGGATGACATCGGCCAACCGGCGGTCTCCCCGGGACAGGACGCCTTCCAAAAAGCTGAGCCGCGGGGGATGGAACGAAGGCACGACGAAACCCCGGGCCCTTTTAAAGAACCGGCGCAGGTCCGCCTGCTTCGCTTCCAGCTCTTCGACGCTCGCCATCCGATGCCACTGGAACGCGGTGTGCGGTTTCGGGATGAAATTGGAAAGGCTCACGTTGACGCGGGCCGGTTTTTTATCGGTCTCCCTTTTGAGCTCCGAAAGGCGTCCGCACAGGTCGACGATCTGTTTCAAATCCTCTTCGGTCTCCGTCGGCAACCCGATCATGAAATAAAGCTTGAGCAGCCGGTATCCCGCGCCGAACGCCTGCCGGCCGACGCGGAAAAGATCCTCGATATCGATCCCCTTGCCGATCACCTGCCGCAGCCGTTCGCTGCCCGCTTCCGGCGCGAATGTGAGCGACGTCTTGCGCAGGGTCGAGAAAACCCTGGAGACATCGCCGAGCATATCCTTGGCGCGCACGGACGGCAACGAGAGGCTGACGCCCTTGCCGCGGAACTCCCGGGCGAGACTATCGACGAGATATCCCAGCTGCGGATGGTCCGATGACGACAACGACAGAAGCGAGATCTCTTCATAGCCTGTCTGACGGTAGAGCCGGCGGGCGCATTCCAGGACCTTCTCGGCCTTCAGAAGGCGCACCGGATAAAAGGAACTGCGCGCCTGGCAAAAGCGGCAGGTGTTCGGGCAGCCGCGCATGATCTCAAGGCTGAGACGGTCGTGGACGATCTCGATGTAAGGCACGATCCAGGACTGCAGATCAAGGACTTTTTCAAGGTCTTTGACGACCCTCTTGACAATGGTCCCCGGGCTCCCGCCCTCCCCCCGCAGCGCGGGGACATACACCCCGGGCAATGACGCCAGGGTCTGCAAAAGATTTCGGCGGCCTCTTCCCGCGCCCTGCTTGGACTGCGCCACTTTTTCTAAGACTTCCAGCACCGCCTCCTCTGCTTCTCCGATGATAAAAGCGTCGATGAAGGCCGCCATGGGATCCGGATTCAGGCAGCACGGGCCGCCGGCGATGACAAGAGGATCCTGATCGCCGCGCTCGCTCGCCGACAAAGGGATCCCGGCCAGCGAAAGCATGCCCAGCACGTTCGTATAGCTCAACTCGTATTGCAAGGAGAAACCGACGACATCGAATTCCCTGAGGGGAAGATTCGACTCCAGCGAGGTCAAAGGGATCCCGTCGGCTTTCATGCGGTCCGCCATATCCACCCACGGGTGGAACGACCGTTCCGCCGCGTACTCAGGACAGCGGTTGATGACATCATAAAGGATCCTCAGCCCCAAATGGCTCATGCCGATCTCGTAGGTATCCGGAAAACAAAGACAGGCCTTCACGCGGACCCGCGACAGGTCCTTATGGACCGCGTTGACCTCCCCGTCCGTGTATCGGCCCGGCTTGGACACAGAAAGCAAAAGATCTTTATCGAACATAAAAGCTCTCAATCCTCCGGGGGATGCCATCGCCGGGCCGCGTTGCGATACGCGGCAAAGGCCGGCTTTTTGGAAAAATCCCAGCGCACCAAACCGAAATAATCCACGCCCGAATTGAAATGGCGGTCGTTGTCGCGAAAATAAGCCCAGAAGACCTTTTCAACTTCGGGCAAGTCGATCACCTGACCGAACACATCCCGGACGAAAACCGCCTGTTGTGATTCGGTGGGGCTCATCCCCTCCCACCAGCCGTTCTCTTTGGTGGGCTTCCTGACACCGGGACATCCGATCTCCGTGAACCAGATCTTTTTGGCGCTGTCGCCGTTATCCTCCATCAACCGACGGACGCCTTTGTATAAGACCTTGACCTGGCCGACAGGGTCCGGACGCAGCGGGTTCACGAAAGGATGGATATTCACGATATCGAAAGAACCTCCGGCGCCCAGGCGATACAAGTTCTTGAGCGCGAAATAACCGCCCTGGGTCAATCCGCCGAGGACGACCTTGCAGGAGGGATCGACCCGCTTGGCCGCGGAATAGACCTTCTTTAAAAGGTCTGCGTAACGCTTCATGCCATCCTGGGGTGCCCAGTAGCAGACGCTGTCGGGCTCGTTCCAGATCTCCCAATATTTGATGCGGTCCTTGTACCGGTTGATCACGTTCTGGGCAAAAACCACGAAATCGACGTCGTTGTCCGGCGGGCTGTTCCATGCGGAAGACGCCCAACCCGCCGAATAATGGAGCATGGCCAGGACCCTCACCCCGCGGCGGGCGCACAACGCCACGAGCTCGTCGTATTTCCCGAAATCGTACAGGCCCTTCTCGGGTTCAAGGTCCTGCCAGTAAAAATCGACGCGGACGAAAGAAACGCCCAGCTCCTTGAGGATGTCGACCGCCTTTTCAAGGTCCCGGGCCGAGGCATATTTATAGGAATTCCATGGGTGAGCCCACGATAAAAACGCCAACATGCCGAACGGATGGTAGCCGATCTCACGATGATCATAAGGAGACGGGTCTATCCGATTCGGCACACCATCCCCGTCCATATCTTCGTCGATGCGATTGGCCTGGCCGTCCCCGTCCATGTCCGGGTCTTCCCCGTTTTTGACGCCGTCATTATCCTGATCCAACTCGAGGACCGCAGCCGTCGCTTCCGCGTCGGGGATCAGGTGCGCATTGCGCGCCTGCCAGGCGGGACTGTTGGCCGAAAGAGCGACCGGCGGAACGGTCTCTTCCTGAGCCATCGCGCTGACCGCTGCGCAACAATAAAGAAACGCCGCGATAAAAATCCGGATCTTCATCTGAAGTTGGGCGCCCTCATCGGCGCCGATAGACGCTCAGGACGATCCCCAGCGCCGCCAGGTTCAAGACGAGCGAGGAACCGCCGTAGCTGACGAAAGGAAGCGGGATGCCGACCACCGGGCAGGCCCCCGCGTTCATCGCGATATTGATGAAGACATGGAAGAACAGGACGGATGCGACGCCGCCGGCGAACAAACGGCCGAAAGAGTCCTTCGAGGATTCGGCGATCTTGAGTATCGCAAAAAGCAAGAGGCCGAAAAGGAACAAGAGAACCACTCCGCCGAAGAAACCCCACTCCTCCCCGATCACCGAGAAAATAAAGTCCGTATGCCTCTCCGGGAGGAAATTAAGCTGACTTTGGGTACCGCCCAGCCAGCCCTTGCCGAAAAGCCGACCCGAACCGATAGCGATCTTGGACTGGATCACCGTATAGCCGGCGCCCAACGGATCGATGTTGGGATTAAGGAAGACCAGGAGGCGCGCTTTTTGGTAGCCGCGAAGAAAATGCCAAAAGACGGGCATGACCGACAGCCCGGCCGCGGCCAGGCCCCCGAGATACCGCAAAGGCACCTCGGCCAAAAAAGCGATGGAAAAAAATATAAAAACATAGACGATGGCCGTCCCGAGGTCCGGCTGAACGAGGACCTGCCCGGTCAAGACGAGCGTCAGGACCAGCGGCATAAACACCGCCTTGAAAAAATTCTCGGTCCGGCTCGATGCCCTCAGGTCCCGCTGCGTCTTTTTGCTGAAATACCGCGCCAGGAGGAGGATGAGCGCGTGCTTACCCAGTTCCGAGGGCTGGAACGAAAACTCACCCAGCGAGATCCAGCGCTGGGCGCCCATGATGGCGCGCCCCATCGTCAGGACAAAAGCGAGAGCTGCAAAAGCGGCGCCGTACATCGGCCAGGCAAAGGAAACGAGCTTGCGATAATCAAAAAACCAGAAAAATACAAGACAGACCAGCCCCACCGCCAGCCAGATCAGCTGTTTCTGGAAAAGCTCTTTTTTGACAAAGACGCTCTTCTGATGACAGCTGCTGTAGAGGCTGGCCAACCCCAGGCACAGGATCAACGCCAGCGCCACGAGCAAGATGTGCGACGGTTTCAGGATCATATCTTTCCCCGCCGTTGGCCTTCTTCAAAGAGCTGGCGGCCCAGCTGGCAGGCGGCAGCGCTCGAACCGGCGTTCTCGATAAGGATACAAAAAGCGTACCGGGGATCGGCCTCCGGGAAAAACCCCGCGACCCACCCGTGGGAATCCGCGCCCGTCACCTGGGCGGTCCCCGTCTTAGCGCAGATCCCCAACCCCGGAACGTCGAGGCTGTGGGCCGTCCCGCTCTCGCGTCCGACCGGCGTGCGCAGCGACTGCCGCACGAGATCGAAGATCTCTTGCCCGACTTTCACTCTTTTGGGGTCCGGCTCGGCGACATCATCGGCGCGCCGCGTCAAATGAGGGCGCACCAAGACGCCTCCGTTACCGATCGCCGCCATCATCCGCGCCAACTGCAACGGCGTGGTCAGGAGATAGCCCTGACCGATCGAAAAATTCGCCGTATCTCCGTCATACCAATTCTCGAACTTCACCAGCCGTTTCCACATCCTCGAGGGGACAAGGCCGGCCTTCTCGCGGGCGATGTCGATGCCGGTCGCCGCCCCCAGGCCGAACTCGCGCGACATGGCGGACAAACCGTCCACGCCGGCAAAAAAACCCATATGATAAAAATAGACGTCGCAGGAATGGGCCATGGCGTCAAAAAAATCCTGGGGGCCGTGGGTCGACCAGCACTTGAAATAACGGTCGCCCACCCTCAAGCGCCCCTTGCACCCGTAGATCTTCGTCCTTTTGATCCTGTTCGTCTTCAGGGCCGCCAGGGCGGTGATCGGCTTGAAGACCGAGCCGGGCGGGAACTGGCCGCTGATGGCCCGGTTGACGAGCGGCGCGTCGGGCGACTTCAGAACGACGTTGAGCGCCGAGATATCCGACCGGTCCACGAAGACGTTGGGGTCAAAAGAAGGAGCGCTGCTCATGATCAGGATCTCGCCGTTGCGCGCGTCCATCACGACCACCGCCCCCTTGCTTCCTTTCAGGAGCTCGTCGGCGACCTGCTGCCACTCCAGATCGATCGTCGTCTGAATGTCCTGGCCCTGTATCGGCGGCTTGTATCCGAGCAAGCGCACCTGGCGGCCCTGGCTGTCGACCTCGACTTGTTCGGCGCCCTTTTCCCCGCGCAGATAAAGATCGAGCGCCTCCTCCAAACCGCCATAGCCGATGCGGTCTTTCAGGTCATAGCCGTATTCTTTGAGGTTCGTGATCCGGCGGCGGTCGATCTCCCCCAGATAACCCAGCGCGTGGGCGGCGACAGACCCGAAAGGATAGATCCTCTTGGCGTTGAGCTCGACCGCAATGCCCGGCATGTCCAGCTTGAGCTCCTCTGCGGCGATCGCCGTCGTCTTGACGACGCCGCGGGCCAGGCACACGGGCGTCGAAGGATTCAGGTAATCACGCGTGAAGATCCTGGCCAGCGCCTCAGGGGTGGAGCCGACGACCGGCGCCAGCTTCTCGAAGATCAGCTTCTTGTTTTTGACATCCTGGGG
>JBFZAX010000048.1:0-3823 GCA_041308805.1 Candidatus Omnitrophota bacterium
TCCCGCATGAAGCGCATCTCGACGCCGGCTCGAAGGACAGATTTTACTATAGGCCAAAGGGAATTGCAATCACTTTTTAGGCGGCTTCGCGTCGAAAAACCCTCGCGGGCCGTCAAGATGCTCAAGCCATGCTGGCCTACCGGGCCGTTGATGAGGATCTTGTCCCCCGGCCTTATCCGGCTGACGGCTAAGGTCTTACGCACCAAGCCGAGCCCCGTAGTGTTTATAAAGACCTTGTCCCCCTTGCCGCGCGGGACGACCTTGGTGTCTCCCGCAACCACAGCGACCCCCTGTCGCCGGCATTCGAGGCTCATGGAAGAAACGACCTTCTTAAGCGCCTCGACAGACAGCCCCTCTTCTAAAATAAAAGAGGCTGTCAAGTGCAACGGCTCGGCGCCGCAGGAAGCCAGGTCATTGATCGTCCCGCACACCGCCAGCTTGCCGATATCCCCGCCCGGGAAAAAGACGGGGTCGACCACGAATGAATCTGTCGTCAGCGCATACTCTCCTCTTTTGAGGCCGAAGATGGCGGCGTCATCCATCTTGCCCAACAGAGGATTATCGAAGGCCTTAGCGAAGACCTCGCGGATAAGCTCCTGCGTGAGCTGTCCCCCGCTGCCGTGAGAAAGTGTAATAGTATCCATAATTTAATGAACAACTAAGATGGGTCCCAAGGTCTCAACGTCCCAAAGTCTCAAGTCAGTCTATAGTCTATAGTCGATGGTCTATGGTCAAAACCGAAAAGCAGAAAAAGCTGTTTTTTGTCTTTGGTCTTTGGGGATAGACGATCGACCATCGACCATTGACCATAGACTGATCCACGACTATTCACGTTGGATTCGCATTAAGCATCCGTTAGCCAGTTGACCTGTCAGCCGGTTTGCCCGTTCCCGCTCTACTAATCCTCTCTCGAGGGGATGGCGTGGATTGGCTCTCGCAGGGCGTCTGGAGGCCCGGAGCGGGCACGGATGCCCCTCTATAGAATCCCGGCAGAGCGCAGGGCCGGAAGCGAGCGAAACTTTCCTCGCCGGGGAAAGTTGAGCGTCCCTGCGAGAGGCAAGCCGCGGCAGCCCCGAGAGATGAATAAATCAGGGGACGGTCTTAAGGCCGTTCCCTGCAGCTCCTCTGCGAACAGGGCCCCCGCAGCGAGGCGATGAGCTCTCTCAGGAATACTCATAGAACGATCTACACGTCCCTTCACGTGAAACCATGCAGGGCCCTTTCGGGTCCTCTGGCTTGCAGACCTTCCTGAAAAGAGGGCACGCCGGCGGGTCGATCTTGCCCTTCACCACATCCGCGCAACGGCACCCTTTGCGCTTCTCAGCCGACAGCCCCTCTTTCTTCAGCCCGAACCGGACAGCCGCGTCAAAGTCCCTATAGGGCTTGCGCAGGACGAGCGCGCTCTCCCTGATCAGGCCCAATCCCCGCCAAATGCCGTCCCCTCTTTCAAAGACCCGGCGCAGGACCTTTTGCGCCTGCAGGTTCCCCGACGGATGGACAACGCGGCTGTATTCATTTTCCAGGATAGGCTTCTTGCGGTTGATCGCCCGCACCAGGCGATGGACGGAAACAAGGATATCCAGCGGCTCGAAGCCCGAGATGACCGCCGGTGGAGCCTCACGGGCTAACGCCCGTGGCCCCTGGTTTTTCGGGGTTCCTCCCGTGGGGCGGAATCCCGCCCGCCCTGCACCATCCCCGACGCAGGGCTGGGTGCGGGACAGCCGGATATCTTTCCAGACAGCCCGATAGCCGCGCAAGCCGATGATCGCGCTCACATGTCCCGGCAGCAAGAATCCCTGGATCCCAAGGTCCCTGTCTTTGCTGAGCGCCGCCAGCGCCGGCGGAATGGTCTTATGCGAAACGTAAGCGCTGAAATTCCTTATCCGGTCCTTCCGCGCCATCTCGACGGCGATGGCCGTCCCGGGCGCGGTCGTCTCAAAACCGACCGCCAGAAACACGACCTCTTTATCCCGACGGACCCTGGCCAGCTCCACCGCCTCCCAGGCGCTCTGGACCCCCTGGACGAGGGCGCCCCGGGAACGCTCTGTTTCCAGCGACGTGCCGCCGGCCGGCACGCGCAACATGTCATGATAAGTGGCCAATAGGATGTTTTTTTGCCGGGCCAACCCCAACGCGTTCTTAAGATATCCCTCGCTCGTCACGCACACCGGGCAGCCGGGCCCGGAGATCAAAGTGATGATCGGCGGCAGCATCTCCCGGATCCCGAATTTGCGGATCGCGGCGGTATGCGTGCCGCAGACCTCCATGATCTTATAGCGCGGCGCGACGGCCTCCCCGCGGATCATCGAAGCGATCCGGCGGCAGCGCCGGACGTCCCTGTATTCGCTGACGAACCTCACGGCTCCCGCCTCCCGGGCGCTTGTCCGTCGGTCTTTTGGCCCAATTCCTGGATCAGCTCCAATATCTCCCGCGCCCTCGCAGGATCGATCTTCTCGATCGCCATTCCCGCGTGCACCAGCACGTAATCGCCCTTCTTGACCTTCTCAATAAGATGGACGCTGATGCGGCTCTCGATCGTGCCCACGCGCGCGAAGGCCATCTGCCCTTCCAGGCGTTCGATCCTCATCGGAAACGCTACGCACATATCTTCTCCGTCATGCAAGCGGCGATCTGCCCTAACGCGATCCCGGAATCCGTCGTCCAGGGCCTCGGGCAGAATAACGGCCGCAACCCCGTCCGGACCAATCCCTCCCGGACCTGACGCGTCAGAATATCATTCATGAACACTCCGCCCGAAAGAAAAACTTCGCGGATCCCGTGGACCCCGCTCAAGCGCCGGCAGACCGCGCCGATAATATCCGCGACCGTCTGGTGGAACGAAAAAGCGATCTGCGCCGCAGGCCTGCGGCCTCGCAGCTCATCGACCATCTGGGCAAAGGCCTTCAGCGGGTCGGCCACCAGCACCCCTTCTTCTTCCCGGATGCGGAAACCGTAACCCCTGGCGCGACCCTGAAAAGAAGAAGCCGCCTTCTCCAGCGCGATCGCGGCCCCGGCTTCCAGCCGCGCCGCCATCTTAAGGTCCAGCAGGGCCGCGGCGGCATCGAATAAACGTCCGGCGCTCGACGTCAACGGCGCGTTGAACCGCTTATCTATCGCCTGGCGCACGATCTCGATCTTCTTCCCGGGGATCTTCCTTAAAAAAGTCAGCCCTTGCCCCATCGCCCGGACGCCGTAAATTTTGTAAAGGATAGAGAACGCCATGCGCCACGGCTCGCGGATCGCCGCGTCGCTGCCCGGCAAGACCTGGTCGGCGAGATGGGCTGCCCGGCGCAGGCGCCGGCCGTCATACAGAAAAAACTCCCCGCCCCAGACGCGGCCGTCCGGCCCATAGCCGGTCCCATCGAAGGTCACGGCGATGAACTTTTTCCGCAGGCCTTCAAGATGTCCGAAAAAAGCGGCGTGAGCGAAATGATGGAAGACAGGGACGAGCGAGGCCTTCGGGAACAGGCCGGCTTTCAGCGCGGCCGCGCTTCGGCGGACGCTGAACAGCGGATGCGGGTCAAAAGTCAGGATGCGCGGCCGCAAGGCCCTGCTCTTAGCGAGAAAAAATACCGCCTGCGAAAAGAAATCTTCGACGCAGGGAAGATCCTGGACCGGCCGTAAAAGGCCGATGCGTCCGCCTTCAGACCAGGCGATTTGCTGCCGGGTATCTGTCCCTAGCGCCAAGATAGACGGCTTCGGATGAAGGCGGGAAGAAAAGATCTCGCAGATGAATTTCCGCACGACAGCTTTCAGGACAGGCGATCCGCCTCCGAAGCTCAGGCCTCGCCGCCGACATACGACTTGACACCGTGGGACTCCT
>JBFZAX010000049.1:0-13662 GCA_041308805.1 Candidatus Omnitrophota bacterium
TCTGGCGGCAGCATCAGAATATCGAGCTTATCGCCAGCGAGAATTTTGCGTCGACGGCTGTTCTGGAAGCGCAGGGGTCGGTCCTGACCAACAAGTACGCGGAAGGGTATCCGCGCAGCCGCTGGTACGGCGGTTGCGAGTTCGTCGATGACGCCGAGACGCTGGCGCGGGAGCGGGCCAAGCAGCTCTTCGGCGCGGACCACGCCAATGTCCAGCCCCACTCGGGCACCCAGGCCAACATGGCGGTCTATTTCGCGGCCCTGAGCCCCGGCGACACGGTCCTGGCGATGGACCTCGCCTGCGGGGGGCACCTGTCCCACGGCCTGGCCCATAATTTTTCGGGGATGTTCTATAAGATCGTCTCTTACGGCGTCAGCCCGAAGACGGAGATGATCAACTATGACGAAGTCGCGGACCTCGCCCGGCGGTTTCAGCCCAAGATGATCTTGGCCGGCGCTTCGGCGTATCCGCGCCAACTCGATTTCAAGAGGTTCCGCGAGATCGCGGATTCCGTGGGAGCTCTTCTTTTCGTCGACATGGCGCACATCGCGGGCCTGGTGGCCGCGGGGTTGCACCCGTCGCCGGTCCCGTTCGCGCATTTCGTCACGACGACGACCCACAAGACGCTGCGCGGCCCGCGGGGCGGGATGATCCTGTGCCGGCAGGAGTTCGCCAAGAAGATCGACAGCATGGTCTTCCCGGGCATCCAGGGCGGGCCGCTGATGCACGTGATCGCGGCCAAGGCGGTGGCGCTCAAAGAGGCGCTCTCCCCCGAATTCAAGAAGTATCAAAAGAAGATCGTGGCCAATGCCCAGGCGCTGGCCCAGGCGCTGGAGCGCCGGGGGTTGCGGATCGTTTCCGGCGGGACCGACACCCATCTGATGCTGGTGGACCTTTCGGATAAAGGGATGACGGGCAAGGAAGCGGCGGAATTTTTGGACCGCAGCCGCATCACGGTCAACAAGAACCTGATCCCGTTCGACAAAAAAAGTCCCTTTGTGACGAGCGGCCTGAGGCTCGGGACGCCCGCGGTGACGACCCGGGGCATGGGCACGGCCCAGATGCGCGAGATCGCCGCTGTTATCGCGGATGTCCTTTTATCCCGGGCCGGCGAAGAGGCGCTTGCCGCCGCCCGCGGAAAGGTCGCCGTTCTGGTCAAGAAGTTCCCTTTGTACGCCTCTTTGCTTAAGGAGTTCGGCCGATGAGCTCTCCAAAAAGATCCAAGCGCCGGGATGCCCGGCCGGGTTGGGATGAATATTTCCTGGAGATCGCCGATCTGGTCGCCAAGCGGTCGACGTGCCTGCGGCGCAAGGTCGGGGCGCTGGTCGTCAAGGACCGGCGGATCCTCGCGACCGGATACAACGGCACGCCCTCGGGCATCGCGCACTGCGACGAGGTCGGCTGCCTGCGCGAAAAGCTCAAGATCCCTTCCGGCGAGCGGCACGAGCTGTGCCGCGGCCTTCACGCCGAGCAGAACGTCCTCCTGCAGGCGTCGCTGCACGGCGTTTCGCTCAAGGACAGCGCCATCTATGTCACCAACCAGCCGTGCATCATCTGCGCGAAGATGATCATCAACGCCGGGATCAGCGAAGTGGTGATGGCCGGTCCCTATCCCGACGCCATGGCCCTGCAGTTCCTCAAAGAGGCGAAGATCAGGGTGAGGAGCGTTGCGCATAAGCGAGGCAGTCGATAGTCCATAGTCTGTCGATAGTCTATAGTCGATGGTCTATTGTCAAAACCAAAAGGATCGAAGTCCGAGGTCCGAAGACGGCAGGTTAAGGACGTTACGGCGCCAAGCTGAAAAAGAAACAAGGTTTTGCCTTTTGTTGTGACAGTAACCTTCTTAACCTCCTTAACTTTCTTAACATCCGTAACCTAAGACCGTTCTTTTATCCATCGACAATCGACCATTGACCATTGACCATCGACTCATCCGCGAGACCTTTCGATGAAGTGTCCCTTCTGCAGCCAACCCGATGACAAAGTGATCGATTCCCGCGCCAGCTCGGAGGGGCACGCGATCCGCCGGCGCCGCGAGTGCCTTCAGTGCGGCAAGCGGTTCACCACCTACGAGGTCGTCGAAGAGCTGCCTCTGTTGGTCGTCAAGAAAGACGGCCGGCGCCAGCCCTTTGACCGCAAGAAGATCGTTTCCGGCCTCCAGAAAGCCTGCGAGAAGCGCCCTATTTCCGCCGAGCGCATTGAAGAGGCCGTGGCGCAGATCGAGCGGGATATCTACCGACGTTTTGATAAGGAGGTCTCTTCCCGGGAGATCGGAGAGCTGGTGATGGACCGGCTGGCGTCGCTCGACGAAGTCGCTTACGTGCGTTTCGCCTCCGTCTACCGGCAATTCAAGGATGTCAATCAGTTCATGGCAGAATTGAAAGACCTGCTGAAAAAGGCTGACAGGTGACCGCCGCGTCCGGCGTCCGCCCGGAGGACTCAAGGAGTTTGCAATGATAGAGATGGAGCTGACCAGGATCATCATCGACGAAAAACGGCCGGACCAGGTCGTTGTGCTCAAGGAGAGGCGCGGCGAGCGCCGGCTGCCGATCATCATCGGGCATCAGGAGGCGATGGCGATCCAGCTGAAGGTCGCCGGTAAGGTCCCGGCGCGGCCCCTGACCCACGACCTGCTGAAGAGCGTCATCGAGGCCCTCGGGGCCCGGGTGGCGCGCATCCTCATCGACAAGCTGGAAGACAGCACGTTCCACGCCAAGATCGTCCTGACGCGCGCCGAAGGGCTCGGTGGCGCAGAAGAGACCGTCGACGCGCGGCCTTCCGACAGCATCGCCCTGGCGGTGCGCGTCAAAGCGCCCATCTTCGTGGAAGAAGAGGTCATCCGGCGCTCCGAATCATTCCATCAAGGCCAGTAGCCGTTCCATGTCCCTACCCGACCATGAAGTTTTTTGCGGCAGGCCGTTTAAGGCTCTCGTCTCTCAGGCGAAGAGAGAAGGGAAAGAGCTTTTTCTGGTGGGGGGGTTTTTGCGGGATCTGTCCCTCGGCCGGCGGCCCAAGGCCCTGGACCTTGATTTTACGCTGGCGGCCGACGCCATCGGTTTCGGCCGGCGCCTGGCGCGCCGCCTGAAGGCCGGGTTCGTCGTCTTGGACCGCGAACACGGCTGCAGCCGCGTCGTCGTCAAGGAGGGTGACCAGGGGCGGACGCTCACCCTTGATTTCGTCGATTTCCGCGGTAAGGACCTTCCTGAAGACCTCTCATTGCGGGATTTTACGGTCAATACCCTGGCGTTGTCGGTGACGCGGCCGCGGGCGCCCTTGCTCGATCTTTTCGGCGGCCGCCGCGACCTCGCCCGGCGGGTCATCCGGGTCGTGAAACCGCGCGCCTTCGATGAGGATCCTTTGAGGGTGTTGCGCGCCTTCAGCCTGAGCGCGGCGCTGGGGTTCTCGATCACGCCGCAGACCCGGCGCCTGGCGGCCCGCAAGCGCCGGGGGCTTTCCGGGGTCGCGGGCGAGCGGCTGCGCGATGAGCTTTTCAAGATCCTTCAGGCGCCGGATTCCTGGGAGTTCCTTAAGGACCTTGACCGGGAAAAGATCCTCGAGCTGGTGATCCCTCAAGTCGCCGTCATGCACGATGTGCGCCAGGGAGGATATCATCATTTGGATGTCTGGGGCCATTCCCTGGAGACCGTCAGGAAGCTGGAAGAGCTGATGCGCAAGAGCGATTCCGACGCCGATATCAAGGCGTATCTCGACGAAGAGCTGAGCGCGAACCGCCGCCGGCGGGAGCTCATCAAGCTGGCCGCGCTCCTGCATGACATCGGCAAGCCCGAGGCATTTGAGGTCAAGGCCGGCAAGACGATGTTCCATGGCCACGAGCGCATCGGAAAGTTTCTCTGCCGGGAGGTCGCCGAGCGGCTGAAGCTGTCGACGCGCGAGAAGTTCGCGCTCGACACGGTCATCTTCTGGCATTTGCGGCCGGGCTATCTGGCGGACAATAAGGTGCTGACGCCGCGGGCCGTTTTCCGCTACTTCCGCGATACGAAAGAGGAGGCTTTGAGCGTCCTTCTGGTGGCGGTCGCCGACCAGCGCGCGACCCGCGGGCCGATGGCCTCGCGCGTCAGCCGGCAGCGCCACGAGCGCGTCGCTTTTGGATTGATCCGGGAGTATTTCCGGCGGCAGCGCGAGGAGCCTTTTGAGCGCCTGATCGGCGGCAACGATCTGATCCGACACCTGAAGCTTGAGCCGGGGCCCATCTTTTCGAAGTTGCTGGACGCGGTCGAGGAGGCGCAGGTCGAAGGAGAGATCAAGACGAAGAGCCAGGCGCTGGCGTGGTTGAGAAGGTATCTGAAGACCGCGCGGCTTGAGCCGGAAGTCAAAAATCAGAAGCCCGAAAAGGTCGATAGTCGATAGTCTATGGTCTATTGTCAAAACTGAAAGAATCCATTCCGGTAACGGTGACGGTTAAGGCGACGATGCCCGTTACGGTGACGTCGTTGGGTAACGTCAAAAGAGAAAACTGAAAAGGTTATTTACGAACTACGTAGCCTAACTACGAAACGGGCCGCGTTACCGTTGCCTAACTACGACAGACGGAATACTGCTAGCCAAACACGAAGTCCGAGGTCCGATGTCCGAGGTCGGATCTTTCAGACTTCCGGCTTCTGACTTCCGACTTCGGTTCCGGCCATAGACAATCGACTATTGACCATCGACTATAGACTTATCCGCAACAATCCGCGTTAACGGAACCTGCCTGATCTTCAGCGATAAATTTCCGGCTGCTTAGAAATCTTCATGCCAGATATCTTTGCCGGAGGGGGGTTCGGGCGGGGCAGGGGGCTGTTCTTGTTCCCTGACGGATTTGGCGGGGGTCCTTTCTTTGCGTAGCGCGTAGACGATCAAAAGGACCACAAAGCCCAAAAGGAGCAGAAGGCCGTGGCGCCGGATGTCTTCTTTGAGCGCATCGGTGAACTTCTTCTTTTTTCTTGCTTCCTGGTCGATCCTTTGCTTCTCCAGCATCTCCTGGTATTCTTTTTCGTAAGACGGCACGCTGATCTCAAGAGGTTTGTTCTGGATATTCTTCGTTAAGAGGCTCGGCGCCGGGGACGGCATCGAGGAAGAGCTCGGCGCCAACGTGGGGCTGTCCCAGTCCACCGTGTTCGCCCTCGGTATCGCGGCAACGGGGCTGTTGGAGAGGATCGATCCTCCCGAAGAAGAGGGGGTGGCGGGCACGGGCGCCGTCTGTTGATCCGAAATCTGTTGTTTAGCCGAAGGCAGCGGCGGGATGTCCAAGTCGATCGAAGAGATCTTTTGGGACGAAAGGGCGGGAGAGCAGATATTGCAAAGGGTCAACAAGAAGACCGTTGAGGCCAACCGTCTAAAGACCATTCGACTCCCGCGGGCAGTGGGCCCGGGGTCGCGTTCCTTCCGCGCGATCCCCGAATACAAAAATTGTAGCACAGTTCTCTTCATTTTGACAAGGATCGAATATCGGCGACGAGGCGCAGGAATTCCGTTTTCGTTTTGACGGTATTGGCTTTTTGCCGGATGCAGCGGATGTGTTTTTTGCCCTTCAGGTACCAGCCCACGTATTTGCGCATGATAGCGATGGCGTCTTTTTCGCCATGTTCGCAGACGGAGAGCTCAAGATGGGCGGTCAGCGTTTCCAGGATCTCTTCGACCGACGGCGGCGGGGGCAGGGGTTGGCCGTCCAGGCCGGCTTCGATCTCGCGGAAGACCCAGGGGTTTCCCAGGGCGCCCCGCGCGACGAGCACTCCGTCGCAGCCCGTCGTTTCGATCATCCGTTGGGCATGGCCGGCCGACCAGATGTCGCCGCTGGCGATGACGGGGATGCGGACCGCTTCTTTGGCCTGCGCGATGGCCTGCATGTCGACGGAGCCGGTGTAGAGCTGCGTCTTGTCCCGGCCGTGGATGAAGACGGCCTGGACGCCGGCGTCTTCGGCGACGCGGGCGACGGCGGCGGCGTTCCTGGATGCGGCGTCCCAGCCGCTGCGGATCTTTATCGTAAGGGGCTTGGGCCACGCCCGGACCAGGGCCTTGAGGATCTTGCCGAGCTTCGCCGGTTCTTTCAGGAGGGCGGCGCCTTCTCCGCGGCGGCAGACTTTGCGCACCGGGCACGCCGCATTGAAGTCCAGGAGGTCAAAGTCGTGCGCGGCGATGACATCGACCGCTTTCAGGAGATAGGGGATCTCCGCGCCGAGCAGCTGGATGCCGATGGGAGAGTCCTCGTCTGCATGGACCAGCATCTTTTTCGTCTTTTTGTTCTTGTGGGAAATGGCCCGCGCGTTGATCATCTCCACGAACGTGAACCGGGCCCCGAAGCGGCGGCAGATGAGCCGGAACGCCGAATCGCTGATCCCGGCCAGGGGGGCCAGCAGGACAGGGGAAGGGAGATCCAGGGTGCCTATTTTAAGGGAGCGCATACGTCCCGTATTTTAAGAGAAAAACATCCTGGCGTCCACAGGATATTAGGATAAAAAGCGCGGGGAGGAAGGGCCGTCTGATTGACAAACCCCGGCGGCTATGGTAGATTAACCCCTATGATAAAGAAGCTAGCCCTTGTTATTGTCTTTTGGTCGGTGTCAGTCCATCTGAGCTACGCTTTTTGGATCTGGACGCCCGAAAGCAAGAAGTGGACCAACCCCAAGTACGCCCCGAAAGAGAGCCCGCAGGAACAGCTCAATTTCGCCAAAAGTTATTACGATGCCAAGGATTATGTCACGGCTTACAACGAGCTCAAGAAGCTCATCAAATACTACCCGGACGCGGTAGAGGCGCCCGAAGCTCTTTACTATCAAGGATTGTGCCTGGAGGAGATGGCCAAATATTACGAGGCGTTTCAGGCCTATCAGAAGATCTTCGATAAGTATCCTTTCAGCCACCGCACGGAAGATGTCCTGGAGCGGGAATATATCGTCGCCCAGAGGCTTCTCGACCGCCAGACAAGCTTTCTTGGGTTGAACATCACCCATGAGGATGCCGCTATCGAGATCTTCCGCAAGGTCGTCGAAAACGCCCCATACGGAAAGTTCGCTCCCGCGAGCCAGTATAAGATCGGCCTGACCCTCAAGGCGAAAGGGTATTTTATGGAGGCGACGGAAGAGTTCCAGAAGGTTTTGGATACCTTTCCCGAGAGCGAGTGGGCAGAGCCCGCGCGGTTCCAGATCGCGGTGTGCACCGCGAAATCTTCCCTGGAATCGGATTATGACCAGTCACTGACCCAGGAAGCCAAGGATAAGTTCGACGAATTCCTGAGGACCCATCCTGACGCGGAACTTTCGACGGAAGCCGCCCAAAAACTTGACCAGCTCGCGCAGCGGGAGGCCCAGTCCCAATACGACATCGGCGTTTTTTACGAGAAGCAGCGGGCCTTCCTGAGCGCGAAGATCTACTATGACTACGTCATCGAAAAATTCCCTTCCAGCCCATGGGCCGAGAAGGCGCAGGAGCGGCTCCAGAAGATGCAGGGACAGGAGGCCCAATGAGGAAGTGGGCAGGAGTGTTATCGGCGGCTTTGGTCTGGCTGGCCGGCTGCGGCTACACGACGCACGTCTATGTCAAGGAGACCGGATACAAGACCATCTATGTGGCGCCGTTCGCCAACAGGATCGATACGACCTCGGAGTTCAGTGAAGGCAACAGGTTCGTCAGCTATTTCCCCCTTCTGGAGGATAAGGTCACCAAGGCCGTGTCGGACCGCTATAATTTCGACGGTACCCTGAGGCTGGTCCCGCCCGAGGACGCCGATCTGACCCTGAAGGGAGAGGTGACCCGGTATCGCCGCCATTACCTGACGACCAACGATGACGATGAGCCCGAGCAGTACCGGGTGACCGTCTTTGTCGACATCACCCTGACGGATAACAAGACCGGCCAGACCGTGTGGGAAAAGAAAAACATGGCCGGCGAGGTGATCTATTACACGGTAGGCTCCTACGCCCGGACGGAATCCGATGCCCTGGATGAGGTGGCTAACGACCTGGCCCGCAGGATCCTGGATCTGACGGTCGAGGCATGGTAGGCTCACGTCTTTACATATTGTGCGGCGCCGATGAGCAGGAAAAGGACCGGCGCATCGAAGACCTCCAGAAGAAGTTCTTCCCGCCCGAGCTCAAAGAGCTCAACTATACTCTTTTACACGCCGATGATAAGGACCTGACGCCTCAGAAGATCAAGGAGGCGCTTTGGTGCGTCCCGACGCCCGGCGCTCAGGCGCGTCTTTTTGTCCTGCGCCAGGCCCACCGCTTGCCGCCGGCGCTGAAAGGATTCCTCGCGAGCGAGATCGCCGCCGCCGGCGACGGGGCAGCGGTCGTCCTGGATGTCGCCGATGACCATCAGCTGGAGGCGTTGAAGGCGGCGCTCAAAGGGGCGCGGCCCCAGGTGGTGCGCGTTTCTTCGAAGGCTTCGAGCAATGTTTTTGACCTTGGGAGGGCGATCCTCGGCCATCGCCCGGACGCGGCGCTGGAGATCCTGTCCGGACTGCTGAGGTCCCGGGAGAAGACAGAGAAGATCATGGGGGCGGTCTTCTGGCAGTGGGAGCACTTTCGCGACGAACGTCGCCTTTCCGATGAGATCTACAAGGAGGGGCTGAAGATATTGGCGCAGGCAGATAAGAGGCTGAAATCTTCTTCTTCGGCTTTCGGCCGGGCGCAGCTTATCCTGGAATCGCTGGTCGTCAGGCTTTCTTATTTAGCATAAGGGAGAGCCTGGATTTGCGGCGGGCCGCGGTGTTCTTGTGGAGCAGGCCCTTTGCCGCGGCGCGGTCAAGCTTGGCAAAAGCTTTCCGGATCCCTGTCTTCGCTTCGTCTCCCTTGCCTTCCTGGATCAGGCGACGCAGCGTCTTGAGCTCTTTTTTAAGCTCGGCTTTCATCTTTAAGTTATGCAGGGCCTTGGCGCGGTCGACTTTTAGCCGTTTCGCGGCGCTTTTTCTTTGTGGCATGGTCTGGGGCTCCTTACGTAGGGTCTTTTAAGTATTTTCTTGAAGGTGGGCCAGAGAACCCCTCTGGCCGTGAGTGGATTTATAACACAGGGAACCGTTCTTGTCAATCCCCTCGCAGGAATCCCCGGGTTTCAACCCGGGGAGGAATGCGCAACGATGTATTCCTGCATCGGGGAGGAAGCCCCGGACTTTAGTCCGGGGTGCTTCACTCCCTCGGCAGGATCCCGTGGCCTGAGCCGGCGGCCGCAGGCGATCCTGCCTGAAGAGGGGTTCCGCGCGTCGACGGGGATGCGCCGCGCGGGATGGGGCGGCCTGCCTTAAGCATATGACAGAGCAAAGAGCGATTTTCCGGTCAGCGTCCGTATTGGGTTTTTTTACCGTGGTCTCCCGCGCGACGGGATTCTTGCGGGATGTGCTCTTGGCGAGCCTGTTCGGCACGGGGATGGCCGCGGCGGCCTTTTTCGTCGCCTTCAAGATCCCCAACACGCTGAGGGATATCCTGGGCGAGGGCGCGGGCAACGCCGCTTTCGTGCCGGTCTTCTGCGAGGAGTTGACGAAGCGGTCCCGGGCCGAGTTCGCGAAGCTCGTCAACAGCGTCTGGGTCTTTCTGCTCGTCATCTCCGGCGTGATCAGCGCGGCGGGCATCGTCTTCGCCCCTCTCCTGATCGGGGTGATCGCGCCCGGCTTCCGGCAAGATCCGGCTCAGTGGCAGCTGACGGTCCATCTGACCCGGCTGCTGTTTCCCTACCTGATCCTTATCACGACCAGCACCTTTTTGATGTCGGTCGCCAACGCCTTGCGGTCGTTCGCCGTGCCCGCCTGCGCCTCGGTGGTCTTCAACCTGCTTTTGATATCCGGGCTCTTGGCAATCCCCCGCATGGGTTGGCCTCCGGCCGACGCGGTGGCGCTCTTCGTCCTGTTGGCAGGGGTCGGCCAGGTCTTGATCCAGGTCCCTTCGTTGAGGCGCCAGGGGATCGACCTGCGGCGCGGAGGTTTTCTGCGCGATTTTTTCCGTCAGGAACCGGTGCGCCGGATCGGGCGGCTGATCCTGCCGCGGCTGCTGGGGACGAGCGTTTACCAGCTCAATATATTCGTCGATACGATATTCGCATCGTTCACCTCGCTCGTGGGGACGGGGGCGATCGCCGCGATCTATTTCGCCAACCGGATCATCCTGTTTCCCTTCGCGGTCTTTGGCGTTTCGATCGCCACCGCCGCTTTGCCGGCGATGGCGACCGATTCCGCGCAGCGCGATTACGGACGGCTGAAGGCGACGCTCATCTTTTCTTTGAGGGGGGTCTATCTTTTCCTGGTGCCGTTGACCCTGGCGATCCTTGTCTTCACCGTTCCGCTCGTGCGGATCGTCTTTGAACGCGGCCGGTTCGACGCGGCATCGACCCAGATCACTTCCCAGGCGGTCTTTTTTTACGCCTTGGGGCTGCTGGCCTACGCGGGCGTGCGCTTTTTCAGCCACGCTTTCTACGCGATGCAGGATACGCTGACGCCGGTCAAGACCGCCGCGGTCGCGCTCTTCCTGAACGTCGTCTTGAACTCTTTCTTCGTTTTCGTCCTGCACCTGAGGGTCGCCGGCCTGGCGCTGGCGAGTTCGATATCGGCGACCGTCAATTTTCTCCTCCTGTATGCGCGGCTGAGGAAGGCTGTCGGTTTTCAGCTGGACCGCGAGTTTTGCCTTTTCATTTTTCGCACGACCCTGGCGGCCTGCGGGATGATCGTCACGCTCTTGATCGTTTTTAACAGGGTATTTTTCGGGCAGGCGTCCTGGGCTTTGATGGCCGCGTTGGCGGCCAGCGGGGCCGGGGTCTATGGCCTGCTTTTGTGGGTGCTCGATGTCAAGGAGGCCAGGGCGTTAGGGTCATGGTTACTCGCGCGCAGATAAAGGATTTTCCTGATTCTCCCGGCGTCTACCTGATGAAGGACGCGGAGGGCCGGGTGATCTACGTCGGCAAGGCGGTGTCGCTGAGGAAGCGGCTGCGGACCTATTTCGGCGGTGAGGCGCTCCCGGTCAAGACCCGGATCCTGATGCGCGGCGTGCGGTCTGTCGAGGTGCGCGAGACGCGCGGGGAGCACGAAGCGCTCCTGCTGGAGTCCGAGCTGATCAAGGAGCTGCGGCCGCGGTTCAACATCTCCCTGAAGGACGACAAGAGTTTTCCGTATATCAAGGTGACGCGCGAACGGTTTCCGCGCGTCACGATCGGCCGCCGCCGGCATCTGCGCGACGACGCCGATTATTTCGGGCCGTACACGAACGCGAAGGTCTTGCGGCAGGCGCTCGGGATGCTGCGCCGGAGCTTTCCTTTTTGCTCCTGCCGCCGTTTCCCCCGCAAGGTCTGCCTGAATTATCACTTAGGGTTGTGCCCGGGGCCGTGCGCGGGGAAGGTCTCCGAAAAAAAATACCGCCGTATCATCGGGCGGCTGGAAGATTTCCTCCTGAAGAAGGACACCCCGCTGATCGAAGAGCTGGCCGGCCGCATGCGCCGGCTGGTGGCGCGCCAGCGGTTCGAGGAGGCGGGCCGGCTGCGCGACCAGCTGCAGGCGTTGAGCCTCCTGATCTCGCTCAAGAAGCTGGACGCGGACAAGGATGTCTTCGCAGAGACGGATTTCCGGAAGCTCGGCCTCAGAGGCGAGCCGCGCCGGGTCGAGGCGTTCGATATTTCCAACATCGCCGGCGACCAGGCGGTCGGTTCCCTTGTCACGTTCGCCGCGGGCCGGCCGCGCAAAGACGGTTATCGCCGTTTCCGGATCAAGACCGTCAGCGGCATCGATGATTACGCGATGATGCGCGAGGTGGTCCGCCGGCGCTACCGGAGGCTCTTGGAGGAAAATGGGACTCTTCCGGACCTGGTTTTGATCGACGGAGGGAGGGGCCACTGGGAGGCGGCCCGCGGGGTCCTGGAAAGCCTGGGCCTGAAGATCCCGCTCATTGCTATCGCCAAGAACGAAGAATTGCTTTATACTAGGGAGAACGCCGAACCCGTCCGCCTGGACCGCGCTTCGCCGGCGTTGCATCTTATTCAGCGGGTTCGGGATGAAGCGCACCGTTTCGCGGTCGCCTATCATCGGTTATTGCGCAAGAAAAAGAGCTTAGGGGTATCGTGACCGCCTGCGGCGGGATCCTCTTCCCTGGAAAGAGAGACGCAGTTGCGTAAGACCCCATTGACGGCATTTGAGAAAAAAGTGTACAGCGCCGTCCTGAAGATCCCCATCGGCCAGACCCGCAGCTACGCGTGGGTCGCCCGGGCGGCGGGCGCTCCCCGGGCGAGCCGGGCGGTGGGCAACGCCCTCAATAAGAACCCTTTCGCGCCGTGGGTGCCCTGCCACCGCGTCATCGCCGCGGACGGTTCGTCAGGCGGATATCAGGCCGGCCCCGGGAAGAAGGCCGGGCTTTTGAGAAGAGAGCGGGAATATGTCGTGAAGCGCGCCGCAGGACTGCGTTAAAACCTAACCAAGGAGATTCTATGAAGATCAAGGATGCGTTGCGGGCTGCGTGCGAACGGGATGCGTCGGACCTTTTTTTGAAGGTCGACAACGTGCCGTATCTGCGCATCTACGGAGAGCTGGTGCCGATCACGGATTTTCCGACCCTGACAGCCCTGGACTTAGAGAAGATCGTGACGGAGATCTCCGACGACATCCACGAGAAGATGTTCCGAAACTCCCTTGATACGGATTTCGCGATGGACGTGGAAGGCCTGGACCGTTTCCGGGTGAGCATTTTTTTCCAGCGGGGGGTGCCGTCCATCGTCATGCGCCGCATCAAGAAGACGGTCCCCGATTTTAGGACGCTCGGGCTGCCCGAGGAGGTTCTCAGGATCCTTTCCGTGGAGCGCCGGGGCCTGGTCTTGATGACCGGCCAGGCGGGCAACGGGAAATCCACGACCATCGCCAGCATGATCGATTACATCAACAATAATTTTTCCCGCCATATCCTGACGGTGGAGGATCCGATCGAGTTCACTTTCCAGGACAAGAAATCCGTCATCAACCAGCGGGAATTGGGCCTGGACGTCTCCAATTACGTAGTCGCTCTGCGCCAGGTGACGCTCCAGAGCCCGGACGTGATCTTCATCGGGACCATCCGGGACCTGGAGACGATGTCGGCGGCCCTCAACGCAGCCGAAATGGGGATCCTGGTCTTAAGCACCATCCACACCGTTAACGCCGCACAGACGGTCCAGCGCATCATCAATTTCTTTCCGCCTTACCAGCACGCCGAGATCAAAATGCAGCTCTCTTTTCTTCTTAAGGGCGTCGTCTCCTTGAGATTGGTGCCTCGGGCAGACGGCGTAGGCCGGGTTCCGGCGACCGAGGTCATGACGTTGACGCCGACCATCAGCCGCCTGATCCGCGAAGGGATGGTTGCGGATATCCCGCGGTTTTTGGAGGAGGGGGCGATGTTCGGAATGGAGAGCTTTAAGCAGCACCTGGCCGGACTGGTCAGGGACAACAAGATCACCCCGGAAGAGGCCTATAAGTACGCGGACAGCAAAGAAGAGCTTGAGTTAGAGATCAAGGGAATTAAAAGAATGGTTTAGTTGAGGGATTGAGCAAAATTAACAATTAAGAATGAACAATGAACAATTTATTTCGTAGGACTCTTAAAGCAAATTAGTCTATAGTCGATGGTCAATGGTCGATGGTCAATACCTGGCGACCAGAAATTAGCTCGCGAAGATGTATGAGTGACGCGCTCGCGAAATAAGTAGAAATAGATAGAAATACGTTGT
>JBFZAX010000050.1:0-4793 GCA_041308805.1 Candidatus Omnitrophota bacterium
CTTATCCGTTTGCAGGGCAATGACATAGTATGGATGCGGCACGGAGAGCCCCAGGCCGCCCCGCTGCCCTATAGTGTAATTGAAGATCACTACGTGGCGCCCAAGGACCTTGCCTTTTGTATCAACGATATCGCCTGGCTTAAAACACTTCTTGTTCAGCCGGCTCTTCAGGAATGTCCGGTAGTCATTGTCCGGCACAAAACAGACCTCCTGGCTCCCGGGCTTGTCCGCGACGCTTAAGCCCTTCCTGCGGGCGATAACCCGGACCTGCTCTTTGGTCAGGTCGCCAACCGGGAAAACAAGGCGGGACAGATCGCTGCGCCGGATCTGACAGAGAAAATACGATTGGTCCTTGCGGCCATCAACCCCCTTCTTCAGGAACCACCCGCCGCGCCGATGTTCAATGCGCGCAAAGTGGCCCGTGGCCAACCAATCGATCCCTAAGCTGCCTGCCTTTTTCAAAAGAGCGGCGAACTTCAGATATTGGTTGCACCGGACGCACGGGTTAGGCGTGCGGCCCTGCGAATACTCAACGACAAAATCAAGGATGACCGTCGACTCCAGGTCTTTTCCGAAATTAAGAACGTAGTGCGGGATGCTCAGCTGGCCCGCGACGCGCTTGGCATCTTCGATGCCTTCTAAGCCACAACAGCTCGGCCTGCGCCGTGCGCCCGAGGCGATATTAAAACACATGGTAACGCCGACGACCTCATACCCTTGCTCTTTAAGCAAAAGGGCTGCAACGGCCGAATCGACGCCGCCGCTCATGGCGACGAGGACTTTTTTAGACATCGCGGGATCTTTTGAAACGTGACCAGAGACCGTAGACAACGATCCCAATCGCGCCACCCCAGAGGTCCCTGCGGAAATCCGACCAGGAAGCATCCCGGGAAGGGACCAGCGACTGGATGACCTCGTCGAAGAATGAGAAGAGCGCCACGGCGAGGAACGCGAGGACTACCGCCTTCAAGAATGACACGCGGCGCCGACTGAAAAACCGCATCCAGAGAAAGCCGAGACCGGCGAAAAACGGGAAATGAAGGTAATCCTGGACGCAGCCGAACTCGATGGGAGTGCGGAACATCTCTTCGTACTTGTCCCGCAAGACCATCGTCCAGCTCATGTGCCGCTTAATGAACCCCTTGACCGGCCCCATCGGCAGGATCGTCAAAAAAAAGACCACCAAGGTCGCGGCCAGCGGAATGACTATTTTCTTCGGAACCCGTTTCATGCTAACAACCTCTCGACTTCTATCTTACCAGACAAAGGCGACCCCGGCCTTAAAAATCCGGCCCGGGGACGGGACTCCGTCGATCTCCTGGTACTCGACGTTGAAAAGATTAAAGACTTCCAAGAAGACCTCCCAATGTTTCCAGGGGGACACGGTAACCCGGTCGTTAAAAAGGAGCCACGCGTCGCGCTCCGGCTTTTTCTTCATCAAGAGCTGCGCCCGGTTATTCCCCCAGGAAAATCTTTTGTTCCAGCCCAGGTCCACCAGGTGTTTCGCGTAATTTAACCCGTATTTGTAAATATAACCCCGATCGTCAAGGTCCTTGGTCGCGAAAGAATAGCCCGCCGTGAATACGTTGTCGGAGGATAGCGTCCACGTCAAAGAGCCTCGAAGGCCGTTCGTTATCGCCTCGCTGATGTTGCGGGCGATGAACTTGGGGTCCGTAGGCGCCTCCTTGGTGAAATCGATCGTGTCGCGCTCCCAGCGGGTAAAGACCGAAAACGAGCCGTCGAGGGTTTGGGTCAGGGGCCGGCGGCCGCCGAGCTCGACGGAATAGGCGGATTCGGGCTTGAGGTTCTCGTTGCCGGAGGTGGTCGGGTCATCGTAGTACAGCTCGGTGAAGGTCGGCACGCGCACCGCGCGGCCGGCGGAGAAAAAGAGCTGGCTGTCGTCGGAAAATCCCTGCTGCCACGACAGCGCGCCGGTCGGCTCGCCGCCGAACGTGGAATAAGAGTCGTAGCGCGCCGCCACCTGCAGCGAGGCCGCCGGCCCTATCTCCCACACCGGGTTGAAAAACACATCCCACCGGTCCCGGTCGTGGTCGCCGAGGTACGTCGAGGTCATCATCTCCTGGCCGAAATCCGCGCCCACGAGCATGTCTCCATGCGCCCAGGGCGCCGTGGCCTGCGCGCCCACCTGATAAACATCCGTCCTGGTATGGTTCAAATAATAATCCGGCCGCGTGATGTCGAGCATGAATTTATCGTGATGCTGCCGCCACTGGACCCGCGGCTCGACCGTCACCCCTTCCCCCCGCCACGGCGCCCTCACGTCGACAAATGTCGTATTCACCCACTCCTTCGACGGCAGCCCGCGGTCCGGCGTATAGAAATCGTAAGCGCCGAACTCCTTCTCGTTGTACCCGCCATCCACAAAGACCGAAAATGCCTCTTTCTCGATCGACGTGGAGTGGAAAAATGTCGCCTGCCGGAAATCCGTATCGTAACGCTCCCCGTCAGACTCAGCCGCCGCCACGCTAAAGCGGTTCCGGGCAATCCCGCCTAAAGGATAATAGAGATTCAAGCTCTCCTCAAAGGTGTCATAGTTCCCGACGGAAGCGCGCGCCGAATTCTGCCCCTCTAAAGGCCTCTTGAGGACGAAATTGATCGCGCCTCCGATGCCGTCCGGCCCGTAAAGGGCAGCCGCGGCCGACGGCAAGACCTCCACCCTCTCGACGTCCTCGAGGTTAAAGGTCAGGTCCAACCCATGATGGGCGGTCTGGGGATCGTTGACGCGCGCTCCATTGACCAGAATGAGGACTTGCTGAAAGGTCGAGCCGTTCAGGGTCAGGTCGGATTTGACGCCCGCGCCGCCCCGGGTCTGCAGGTCCGCGCCCACGTAATTCAAAAGGTCTTCCGGCGTCTGAAGGGGCAAGCCGTCGATCTCTTCGCGCGTCAGGACCTCGACGACAGGGCCGCGGCTGAGGCTTCCGTAAGGGGTCTTCTGGACAACGATGGGCTCCAGCTGCGTGTCCGCCTCCGGCCCAGCCGCCAGGCCGTCACCGACCGCCGTAAAAATAAAAAAAGCCGCTGTCAGCGCCGGAACGGAAACCCGTGACGCGAACGCGGCCTTAGCTCTTTTGGCCCTTTTCATAAAGAGGCGACATGGCCCGCAGCTTTTCGACGACGCCCGGAAAGACCTCCAGGAAACGGTCGATGTCAGCGTCCCGGGTAAAGCGCCCCACCGTCAAGCGCAGAGACCCGTGACAAAGCTCGTGGGGCCGGCCGATGGAAAGAAGGACATGCGAAGGTTCGAGGTCGCCGGAGGTGCAGGCAGAGCCCGTGGAAGCGGCGATGCCGAGCATATCAAGGCTCAACAGCATCGATTCGCCTTCGATATACTCGACGGAAAAGTTGACGTTGTTCGGCAGGCGCATCTTGGGATGCCCGTTAAGATAGACGCGCTCGATCCTCTTGGGGATCTCAGCGATCAGGCGGTCGCGCCAGACGATCTGCTGGGCCGTCTCCTGGTCCATCTTTTGACGGCACAGGTCAACGGCCTTGCCCAGCCCCACGATGCCGGGGGTGTTCTCCGTCGAAGCCCGCCGCCGGCGCTCCTGGCCGCCGCCGCGCAGATACGGCAGGATCCGCGTGCCTTTGCGCACGTACAGGCATCCGACCCCTTTCGGGCCGTAAAACTTATGCGCGGATAAAGAAAGCAGGTCGATGTTCAGTCCACCGACGTTAACAGGGATATGTCCGACGGTCTGAACCGCGTCCGTATGGAAATAAACCCCTTTTTCACGGCAGACCCGGGCGATCTCGGCGATGGGCTGGACCGTCCCGATCTCGTTGTTGGCGTGCATAACGCTGACCAAAACGGTCTTTTCGGTGATCGCGTCGGCGATGGCCTGGGGCGAGATCATCCCCTGGTTATCCGGCCTCACATAGGTGACTTTGCAACCTTGTTTCTCGAGGAAATGACAAGGCTCCAGGACCGCGTGGTGCTCGACGGCGCTGGCGACGATGTGATTCCCTTTCGCCGCATTGGCCCACACCACCCCGAAAAGAGCCATATTGTCGGATTCGGTGCCACCGGAGGTAAAAATAATCTCTTCGGCCTTAACCCCCAAGAGATCAGCGACCTTGGCCCGCGCCTCTTCGACCGCCTTCTTGGCCTCCTGGCCGAAGGCGTGGATGCTCGAGGCATTGCCGAACTTATCGTAGAAATACGGCCTCATCGCCTCGACCACTTCCGGGTCGGTAGGCGTCGTCGCCGCATAATCCAAATATATCCTGTCCATATATACCACCTGAGACAAGAAGCCAGGCTAGTTGTCTCAATTTCCGAACGACGTGAGACAAGAAGCCTGGCTTCTTGTCTCACAAGCGCTACAAAATCGAATACAGCACTCCCAGCAGCAAAGACATTATACTGATGAGGAAAAGGTAAATAAAGAGTATTCTTCCGCCGAACTCCTTGCGCAGGACCAGGATGGTCCCGAAGCTGGTGACCGGCCCGGCGAGCATCAGAACCATGCCTGCGCCGGCAGCCATCCCTTGCTTAATGAAGGCGTCTGCCAGGGGAACCGTGGCTGTCGAACAAATATACATAGCGAGCCCAAAGATAAGGCTAAAAACATACCCCCAACCTCCCGATAGATAGGCCTCGATCAACCGCCCCAGCGGCAGATAGGCAGCCACAAAAGCAGCCAGAAGGATCCCGATGACCGTCTCGCGGCCGATCTCCTTGGGCATATCGATGTAGGCATATCTCAAGACGGCTTTGAAACGGCATTTAAGATCGCTCGCGTGGCCACAAGTGGACGCAGAACTGTCACAAT
>JBFZAX010000051.1:0-2954 GCA_041308805.1 Candidatus Omnitrophota bacterium
AAGAGAATTTTCCAGGCAGCCTTTCTGTTCCTCCTCGGCCTGCGGCCGTTCCTGAGCGCCCGCATCCATCCCATCCCCGACATCTTCTTTTGCGCCAGCCTGATCGTCTGCGGCGCCCTGATCATCGCCGGCGATATCAAGGTCCTGCGCCGGCACCCGCTCGCTCCTCTCCTGGCGTTCTTCCTGGCGACCCTCTTGGCATCGATCGCCTTTTCGAAGGACAGGCCGTACAGCTTCATCCAGTTCTATAAATATGCTACGGCCCTTGTCGTCTTCTTTGCCGTCGCGAGCCTCAGCCGCCGCTGGCCCGGGGCCGTCCCGCGGACGCTGCTCATCAGCGGCTCACTGGTCGCTCTCTACGCGCTGCGCTGGCTGATCCACGGCCTGCCTTATGCCCTCGACTACCTCAACTGCCAGCCTGCCATCGATGAATTCGCCGTGGAATATCTTTCCCGCGGCCGGGCCTTCATGCCTTTCGTCTTCCCCTCGGCCCTCGCCGGCTTTCTCATCCTCCTGCTCCCGCTGGCCTTGACGACCCTCATCGCGCGGGAGCGCGAGATAAAAAGCGCTCCACCCTCGGCCCTCGATCCCGGACGGATGCTCCTGGCCTTATGCGTAAGCCTGATGACCCTCAGCCTCCTCGCCTCTCAATCCGTCGGAGCCGTCCTGAGTCTCGGGGCGGCCGCCGCCGCGATAGCCCTCAAGACCCAAAAGATCAGGCTGAAACGGACCTTTGTCCTGATAGCGCTCCTCGTCGGCGCAGCCCTGCTGTTCATCGTGGGGATAAGGCAAGGAGATCCAGGCGGCCTGAACCGGCCGCTCCAATCGCTCCATGACCGCCTTGCTTAGTGGCAGATGGCCCTCTGTTTTATCCGGCAACACCCCTGGGTCGGCTACGGCCTCGGCATTTATCCTTTTTTCAAAAGCATCTCGCCCCACAATTCGCTCCTCCAGCTCTGGGCAGAAACAGGGTTGCTGGGACTGGTCGCTTTCCTCCTCTTTTTAGGCGCAACGCTCAAGATCTCCTGGGAAAAGCTCGGCCAGGATAAACGCCTGGTCTCCATAGGCCTCTTGATCGGTCATCTCGCGTTCCTCCTGCACAACACCGTTGACTTCACTTTTTTCCAGCCCGAGGTCAGCCTCTTCTGGTGGGCGGTGGCGGCCCTCCTGACGGCTCCCTCCGGCCCCGACGACGCAGAAAATCGAGGCTGAAGAAATCTTCCGGACAAAAGAACAAAGCCAGGCAGGCCGCCAAAAGGCCGATGTCGCGCCATTCGTAGATCCCCAGCCCCACCAAGAGCCAAAGGATCGTGATCAGTTGAGCCGCAGCGGCCAGCGCCCAGAAGGACGTCCAAGCCCCTAAGACCAATCCCGCGCCGGTCGCGACCTCTAAAAAGCCGGACATCGAAATACTGGCGTCGATGCTCCAGGGAAGGGCCTTGAAAAAATCCATGCTTCGCATGGTATCGGCCCAGCCGTCCCCGCGGAATTTACCGATCCCGAAGAGCAAAAAGACCACCCCCAGCCCCACCCGCAGGATCAGAAAAGACAAACCGCTTTTACGCATAAGACCCCTTTCGTATCGGCGAATCTGCTACGCAGCAATTCTTCTGCCGCCCGTATACCACCAAGTAAATTGTGGCAGGATTTCAGTCACTCTGCTACGCTCGAAGTCCTTCCGGGTTCGAGCTTCGCAGCAGTTCTTTTGCCGCCCGTACGGGCGGCAAAAGAAAAAAGACCGGGCTTCGGGGGCCCGGCCTGGACGGACGCAAAAAGAATTTCAGATCCTGGAAATAAAAACGATGACGCCCAGGATGAGGATCAGAATCCCCAGGCCCCGATAGCCGTTGTCCGAAAGCGTGAACCACCAGTGCTTGCGGATCCGCTCCGCCGGGACCAGGAAGACATAGACCGCCTTGCCGATCGAAGCCAGCCCTAAAAGCACGATCAGCCAGCCCAGGATGGTGTGGTGCGCGGCCAGTAACAGAAGGATCCCGACGACCAGCGGGACGATGCCGGACGTCTTCAGGTTCTTATTCTTCAAGAGCTCGTTCGCGAAACGGACGACGGCCCTAGGCCGCAGGATCAGCCATACGCCCTCGGCTATGAACAGCAGACTGATAACGAACAGAAAGAAACCCATGTGCTCTCCTCTCTTTTATCACCTCTTGTAAGTGCCCATCAGGGTCGCCTCCGCCAGGACATGGCCTTTGATCGCCGTCAAGAGATCCTGCCGCGTGGGCGGTTTGAGAAAATCCAATACCGTGTCAAGAGCGTACAGCCGAAAAAAATACCGGTGGGGCCGGCCGGGCGGCGGACAGGGCCCTCCATAACCGACGCGCTGAAAATCCGTCCTGCCCTGGCGCGTTCCGTCTTCAAGCCTCTGCTTGGCCTCGACGCCCTCAGAAAACTGCGTGCGCTCAGGAGGGATGTTGTAGACGACCCAATGGACCCAGGTCCCCATCGGCGCATCCGGATCATCGCAGACCAGTGCCCAGCTCTTCGTCCCCAAAGGCGTCGTCGACCAGGCCAAAGGAACAGATATGTCCTGGCCCTCGCAGGTAAACCGGCGGGGGATCTCATCGTTCGCGGAAAATGCGGAACTTTTCAATTCCAGCAACACGCCGGCCTCCGCCGCGACTAACAGCAACGACACGAACCCCGCGCCTAGAAGAGACAAAGCTTTCTTCATGGACGAGGCTCGCCCGGCTCCTTGTCCTCGGCAAGATGGCGGTAATATTCAACGCACCGCACGCAGGAGCCGTCTTTCTCCACCCACTCCGGATGCATCCGGCGGATCGTCTGCAAGACCCAATCCTCGGCATCCTGGCAGACCTTGACCATGTCTTCGTGGGTCATCTTGTTGCAGATAGGGCACTTTTGCGCCATAAGTCTCCTTTGCTTTCTCTTTTATCTTAACACAGCAGGGTCGTCTAAACAAGAAAAGCGACAAG